>NZ_JBGAHM010000041.1:0-25777 GCF_044226135.1 Methylocella sp.
ATGGCTGGATCAGGCTTGCGCCCATTGTCCAATATTCCCCACTGCTGCCTCCCGTAGGAGTTTGGGCCGTGTCTCAGTCCCAATGTGGCTGATCATCCTCTCAGACCAGCTACTGATCGTCGCCTTGGTGCGCCGTTACCACACCAACTAGCTAATCAGACGCGGGCCAATCCTTCGGCGATAAATCTTTCCCCAAAAGGGCTTATCCGGTATTAGCTCAAGTTTCCCCGAGTTGTTCCGAACCAAAGGGCATGTTCCCACGCGTTACTCACCCGTCCGCCACTGACGTCCGAAGACGCCCGTTCGACTTGCATGTGTTAGGCCTGCCGCCAGCGTTCGTTCTGAGCCAGGATCAAACTCTCAAGTTGAACTGAGATTTTGTTCCCGACTGGTCACTACTGTTCTCAAGGGCCGCTCAAGACGCCTCACGGCGTCAAGCTTGCCCCTTTCGACGAGTCCCAAGCACACCCGTCTCCCAGACCCGGCCAAAGCCAGGACCAAAAGACGCGATGAACTTAAGATAACGTGACCGTCGAAGTCATTTCTCACTCAGGAGCAAGACCGGTCAATCCAGGCCGAAACCCAAACCAGACCCGCCAGGCTCCCCGCAAGGACCCCGCCGTCCACGTTTCTCTTTCTTCCGATGCAATTGTCAAACAGCGCAGCCGGCGAACCCGAAAGCTCAAACCGACCTGTCATCCAGACCTCGCGCCAGGCCATGCCCAGCCGCGAAACTCCAGTAGACCATATCCGCCTCAAAGCCGCAAGGCCGTCGGCGACGATCAGAACCTAAACCACAGTTCAGATCATGTCAAGAAGAAAATTCAGCAAAATGCAGAACCTTCCCCACCACGCCAAGCAACCCAAAGCTTCCGCCCCAGACTACCAAGCAAACCCTCAAGTCAAACCCCCGCCCCGAAAGACAAGACTAACCAGAGGAGGCCGCCTTACACACCCAGACGAACCAGATGTCAAGCTGTTCAGTCCGAAATTTTTCGAAACCTCTTCGGCGACGCCGTCAATGCTTCCAATTTCGGCCAAACGTCGGCCTGCTTTCGTCCCTGCGACGCCGCGAAACAAGACGCCCCGGCCAGTCAAGCCGATCGGGGGATGTTCTGTCCCGGACATACAGGAAAAAAAGCGAGACGGACAAGGCACCGTTCCAATCAGGAGCAGCGCCGCGTCCGGTGCGCTGGCTTATATGGGAGCCGCCGGCAGTCTGTCAACGCCGCCTTGCAATTTTCTGACGCCCGCGTCGCGAAACGACGACGTCTCGATGACCAGGCCGCCGCGGCGCGGAGCCGGCGCCGAAGAATCAGGTCTTGAAGAAGGCGGCGGCCGCGTCCTTCGCCGCGTTTTTCGCGTCTCTTGCCGCCTCGAGCCGGGCGATCTCGGCGCGCAGGAGCGCGATGCGCTCGTCGAGCTGATGCGCGGACAAATCGTCGAGAGGCCCCCCGACGTCATGCGTCGGAACGCGGCGCGGCGCGGCGGCGAACATGCTCTCGTCTTCGGCGCTCATCGGGGGCCTCCTCTCATCGGGGCGCCGACGATAGCGCGTTTCGCTCCGGCGCGCCCTCCCCTCCGCCGAAGGCTGTGGCCTGACCGCCTATCGCAGCCCGAACACGGTGAGCTGCCCGCCGAGCGTCGTATAGGCCGAGAGCGCCGCATAGACTTCGGGCGAATTCTCGCCCTCCTTCGTTCCCGTGAGGCCGGCCGTCAGCCCCGCGCCGGCCCAGCCGCCGACGCCCGAGAGCACCGCGACATAATCCTTGCCGCCGAATGAAAAAGCGATCGGGTCGCCGACAATGCCCGACGGCGTCTTGAAGCGGAAACGCTCCTCGCCGGTGCGCGCGTCGAGCGCCTTCAGATAACCGTCGAGCGCGCCGTAGAAGACGAGGCCGCCGCCCGTCGCCAGCACGCCCGAGACGACGGGAAAGGTCTCGCCGACGCGCCAGGCGGGCGCGCCCTTGACCGGGTCCCACGCCAGAAGCCCGCCCATCGCGCCGGGATGAGGCGCGGCCACCGAGGTGTCGGCGCCGGTGTAGGGCTGCCCGCGCGCATAGGAGACGCGGAACGGCTCAAAATCCATGCACAGGCTGATGAGCGGAACGTAGAACAGCCCCGTCTGCGGCGAGAAGGCGGCCGGGTTGGCGTTCTTGGCGCCGACGGTCGCGGGGCAGACGCCGCGGGTCGGCGTGTCTTCGCCGGCCGCCTCGGTCGAAAAGGCTTCGTCGAGCACGGGCCGGCCGTAGCCGGGAGAATTTTTGTCGAGATCGATCCGTTTCGCCCAGTTCGCGTCCGGGTCGAATTTGTCGGCGCGCAGCAGCTCGCCGCTTTCGCGGTCGAGCATGTAGGCGAAGCCGTTGCGGTCGAAATGCATGAGCAGCCGGCGCCTGCGTCCGTCCACATCGGCGTCGGTCAGGATCATTTCATTGACGCCGTCATAGTCCCACTGGTCGTGCGGCGTCATCTGGTAGAGCCAGCGCGCGACGCCGGTCTCAAGATCGCGCGCGACGATCGCCGTCGCCCATTTGTTGTCGCCGGGGCGCTGGACCGGATTCCAGGTCGAGGGATTGCCCGTGCCGTAATAGACGAGATCGAGTTCGGGGTCGTAGGAGATGCGCCCCCAGGGGTCGCCGCCGCCAAGGCGCCACTGGTCGCCTTCCCAGCTTTTCAGGCTCGACTCCCGTCCCACGGGCCTGCCAAGCTCGGTCGTGCGCTGCGGATCGACCCGCATGTCGGCGTCGGGCCCTGTCGAATAGGCCCGCCACAGGCGTTTGCCGGTTTTGGCGTCATAGGCGGTCATATGGCCGCGCACGCCATATTCGCCGCCCGAAACGCCGACGAGCACGCGGCCGCGCGCCGCAAAAGGCGCGGAGGTCGCCGTCGCGCCGTCGGCCGGATCGGCGTTCTTCACGCGCCAGCGCTCGGCCCCGGTCGCGGCGTCGAGCGCGACCAGGGTCGCGTCGGCCTGGTAGAGGAACACCAGCCCGTCGTCATAGGCGAGGCCGCGGCTCGCGACGTCGCAGCACATGACGCCGGCGACGGAGGGGTCCTGAACCGGCCGGTAGCGCCAGACGATTCGCCCGTCATGCGCGAGATCGAGCGCGTAGACCGTGTTGGGAAAGGGCGTGTGCGCATAAAGGAGCCCGCCGACGACGAGCGGCGCGCCCTCATGGCCGCGCAGGACGCCGGTCGAGAAGGTCCACAGGGGAACGAGCTCGTGAACGTCGTCGCGATTGATGCGGCTCAACGACGAATAGCGGCGGGCGGCGTAATCAGGATCTGCGTTTGCTCCGCTCCCGGCCTGCGCGCCCGGCTTCGTCGCCGTCAGCGCGCAGGCCACTCCCACGGCCGCGGCCAGCGCGCGCCCTGTCCGGAGTTTGGCGCGGCGTCCGCCTTTCCACGAAAATTCCTGAAGCAAGCCCGGTCCCTCGCAGCGTCTCGCGCGCGAGCTTTGCCAGCGGCGTGCGGGTCCGGCAAGCGTCCCGCGCCGCGCTCTTGGAAAGTTGAGGCTCGCACGCGCGCGCCCTGCGAAGCGGCGCATCGCACAGCCCAAGCCTGCGACGACGAGACGCGCCGCTCAGCCGGCGGCCTTCGCCTTGCGCGTCGCGGCGGCCTTCCTGGCCGAAGCGGAGCGCTCGGAGGCCGGGCGCGCCGCAGCGGCCGCGCCGCCCTTTTCGCCGCCCTTGTGCGCCGCCGGATGGCCCGTGTCGCGACCCCGCCCCGAGCCGCCGGGCTTCTTGCCGCCGCCGTCGTCCTTGTTCACGGTCGCCCAGGCGCGGCGCTCGGCTTCGTTTTCGGCCACGCCTCTGGCCTCATAGCCTTCGGCGATATGCTCGGCCTTGCGCTTCTGCTTGTCGGTGTATTTCGATTTGTCGCCCTGGGGCATGACGCGTCTCCGCCCTCGAAGCGGCCGGCCCCGACGCCGCCATGGCGGCGGGCCGCGCCTTGCGCCGAACGTGTTCGCGCTCCGCGCGTTCCACGCCGGAGGGGCGGGCTACCTGCCCTCCCCTGCCGCCCAGAGGGCGTCGAGCCCCGCCTGATAATTGGGAAAGGCGAGATCGACGCGCAGCTCCTCCTTGAGCCGGCGGTTCGAGGCGCGCTTGTTCTCGGCGTAGAAGCTGCGCGTCATCGCCGACAGATTGTCGGCGTCCTCGATCGGCGTCTCGGGCGGCGGCTCGATCCCCATCAGCCCGGCGGCGTAGGCGACGACGTCCTGCGGCGGCGAGGGCTCGTCGTCGGCGACGTTCCAGACGCCGCCGGGCCCCTCATGGGCGATGGCCGCGGCGATCGCGCGGCTGATGTCCTCGACATGGACGCGGTTGAACACCTGGTCCGGCTTGACGAGGCGATGCGCCCGCCCCTCCTTGAGGTTCACAAGCGCGTTGCGGCCCGGCCCATAGATGCCGGCGAGGCGCAGGATATGCACCGTCTTGTCGCGGCTGCGGCCGATCGCCGCCCATGATTTTTCGGCGTTGAGCCGCGTCGCCGAGCGCTGCGAGCTCGGCGCCGGCTCGCCCGCCTCGTCGACCCAGTCGCCGCCGCGGTCGCCATAGACGCCGATGGTCGAGAGATAGACGATGATCTGCGGCGTGCGCATCGAGGCGATCTTCTGGCCGAAGCGCGCCAGCACCGGATCGACCGAGACGCCCGGCGGAATCGAGATCAGGAGCACGTCGGCGGCGAGCAGCTTTGGCAGGATCGCCGGATCTTCGCGGTCGGGCCCGAACACGAGCGCCTCGACCGGGCCGCCGGCGAAGGCGGCCGCGCCTTCGGGCGTGCGCACCGTGCCGGCGATCCCGTCGAAAAGGTCGCCGAACCTTGCGATGAAATCCTGCGCGCAATAGCCGAGGCCGAAAGCGAAAAGCTTCATGTCTGCCGATCCTTTTTGATGAGCGCGAGCGCCGCCTTCCATTCGCGCAGGACGTCCGCGTCGTCCTCGCGCGCGGCGAGACGCCGGCGCTCGCCGAGAAATTCAGGCCGAAGGCGCGCCAGCGCCCAGACCGCCATGGCCCGGACGATCGCGTCGGGCGATTCAAGATGCGCCGCGACGGGCGCGGCGAGGGCCGCCTCGCGCGAATTGCCGGCGGCGACGAGAACATTGCGCAAAAACCGCGCGTGGCCGATCCGCTTCACCGGCGAGCCTGCGAAAAGGGCGCGAAAAGCGGCCTCGTCAAGGCGAAGCAGCGTGTCGAGGCGCGGCGCGCGCAGATCCGCGCGGGCCTGAAGCTTCGCCTCGCGCGCGGCTTCGGCGAATTTGTTCCAGGGGCAGGCCGCGAGGCAGTCGTCGCAGCCATAGACGCGCGCGCCGATCTTTTCGCGCAGCGCGGCCGGGATATGGCCCTTGTGCTCGATGGTCAGATAGGAGACGCAGCGGCGCGCGTCGAGCACGTAAGGCTTTGGAAAGGCCTGCGTCGGACAGGCGTCGAGACAGGCGCGGCAGGAGCCGCAGCGGTCTTCCTCGGGGGCGTCGGGCGCGAGCTCGAGCGTCGTGAAGATCGAGCCGAGGAACAGCCAGGAGCCGAAGTCGCGCGAGACGAGATTGGTGTGCTTGCCCTGCCAGCCGAGCCCCGCCGCCTGCGCGAGCGGCTTCTCCATCACCGGGGCCGTGTCGACGAAGACTTTCACGTCGGCGCCGCCGAGCCCGTCGCGCCGCGCCGCGGCGACGAGAAAGCCGGCGAGCTCCTTCAGCCTGCCCTTGACCACGTCATGATAGTCGCGATGGCGCGCATAGACGGAGATCGCGCCCGCGCCCGGCTGGTCGAGCGCGAGGCGCGGGTCCTCGTCGGGGCCGTAGTTGAGGCCGAGCATCAGCACGCTGCGGACTTCGGGAAACAGGGCGCGCGGATCGGCGCGGCGCTCCGCCGTCTCCTCCATCCAGCCCATGTCGCCGTGAAAACCGGCCGCCACCCAGTCGCGCAGCCGCGCGCCGGCCTCTGGCGCGAGCGCGGCCGGGGCGACGCGCATCGTGTCGAAGCCGAGCGCCTTCGCCTTGCCTTCGAGACGCTTCCGGAATCCCGCGTTCAAAAATCGAGGTCGGCGTAGACCGGCGCGGGAGACAGGCCCGGCAGCCGGTCGGCGAGCAGGGAGCGGAAGGCCGGGCGCGATTTCACGCGTGCGTACCAGAGCTTCGCCGTTTCGAAGTCTTCCCATGGGACGTCGCCCAGAAAATCGACGCAGGAGAGCTGCGCCGCGGCGGCGAGATCGGCGTGGGTCAGGCGGTCGCCCGCGAGCCACTTCCGCGCGCCGGACAGATATTCGACGTAACGCAGATGAATGCGGATGTTCGACCGCGCCGCGCGCACGAGCTCCATGTCGGGCGCGCCGCCGCCTTTCTCGCGCGGACGGTAGCGCTTGTAGACCTTCTCGGTCACGAGCCAATCGGTGACCTCGCGGAAGAATTTTTCGCAGAACCAGCGGGTGAGCCGCCGCACCTCGATGCGCGAGATCGGGTCTTCGGGCAGAAGCCTGTGCTTGCCGAGCGCGACGCCGCGGGTCTCGTCGAAATATTCGGCGATCACGGAAGCGCCGGGAGCGACGATGTTCGGCTCCTCGATCAGCACCGGCGTCTCGCCGGCGGGATCGAGGATTAAAAAGTCGCGCCGCCGCTCGAAGGCGTCCTCCTCGATCAGGCGTGGCTCGACGCCATATTCGCCGAGCAGGAGGCGCACGAACCGCGAATGGGCGCAGAGCGGATGATGATAAAGCGTTATCATTCAGCTTTCGGGCTCGGGAGGACGGACCGCGCGTGAGAAGAACGGCTGCGGCCCCCGGCTGCGGCGACGGCGTGGGCCGAGACTTCTCAATTCGAGGTGAAGAATTCGTTAAATTTGCGTCCGCCGTCCCGTCGCCGCGCGAAACATGTCCCGCGCCGGGACGCGTTCGGCGAGGCCGGGCTTCCCCAAGCCGCGCCTACTCCGCCTCGACCTCGAGCTCCTCGCGCGGCACCACGTCGACCTGCACGTCGACGTCCTGCTCCTTGGTGCCGAGAATGATGCCGGCGACCGGCGAGATGTCGGCGTAGTCGCGGCCCTTGGCCAGCGTGATGTGGTCGTTGCCGATCATCATGGAGTTGGTCGGATCGAGATCGACCCAGCCGGCCTCCTCGCCGCACCAGACCGAGACCCAGGCGTGCATGGCGTCGGCGCCTTCGAGCCGCTTCTTGCCCGGCGGCGGAATGGTGCGGATGTAGCCCGAGACATAGGCCGCGGGCAGGCCGAGGCCGCGCAGCGCCGAGATCATGATATGGGCGAAGTCCTGGCAGACGCCGCGCTTCTTCTCGAAGGCTTCGGAGATCGGCGTCGAGACGACCGTCGCCTTGGGATCGTATTTGAAGTCGGCGCGGATGCGCCGCATCAGCTCGGCCGCGCCCTCGAGCGTCGGCCGGCCGGGCGGAAAGCTTTCGCGCGCGTAGTCGACGGCCGGGGCGAAGCGCGGCACGAAGCGGCTCGGCTGAAGGAAATGGACCGGCGAGTCGCGGCCGAGCGACTGCGAGTCGAAGGCCTGCTCGCGCACGATCTCGAAGGCCGGCGTCGAAGCCGGGTCTGGCGGCGGGTCGCGGTCGACGTCGACTGAGGTGTCGACCTCGACGACGAGCTCGCTATGCGCCGTGGTGATGGTCATGGAGGAGACGAGATTGCCGAAGAAGCAGACGCGCTCGACCATCTGCGCCGGCTTCGGGTCGATGATCAGCCTGTTGGCCAGCACCTTCTGGCCCGGCATGTCGATCGGCGAGAGCCGCAGCGAGCAGTGGGCGTAGCGCACCGGCGCGCCATATTCATAAGTCGTCACATGGTGGATGTCGTAGATCACGCGAGCCCCATCCATCGGTCGGCGCGGGCGTTGTGCGGCCCCTGCAGGAAATAGCGCGCGGCGATCGAATCCGCCAGTTCAAGGAGGCGCTTCTCGAACTGGAGCAGAAGCTCGGCGTCAAGATCGGCCGCGACCGCGGTGGCGACGTCGGCGCGCAGCTTCACGACCTGCCGGCGCGGCTTTTCGAGCATGCCGTCGTCGGAGAGCACCGGCAGGCTGGCGAGATGCTCCTCGAGGCGCTCGACCTGGAAGGCCACCGAGCGCGGATTGAACGGATCGAGGATGATCATGTCGCGCACGGTGTTGAGCTCGACCCCCATCAGATAACGCGAGCGGTAGGTGATCTGCGAATCGGCGAGGTCGAGCAGCACTTCGAGATCGTCGAAGGGCGCGGCCGGCGCGGCGAACTGCCGCGCGAAACGGCAGGCGTTGATCGCCCGCTCGACGCGCCGGCCGATGTCGAACAGGCGCCAGCCGGCCCCGCGGTTCATGTTCTCCTGGGCGAGGCCTGAAATCGCCGAGATCACGCGCAGCGCCGCGTCGGCCTGCTCGGAGGCCTCGGCCTCGCTGCGCACCGGCTTGCGGGCGTCGCCGAGCGACTGGTCGAGGTCGTCGATCAGCTTCCAGGTGTCGGGCGACAGGCGCTCGCGGATGAAGGAGGCGGCGCGGCGCGCGTCGCGCACGAGCGAGAGGGCCGAGCCATAGTCCTTGTCCGAATGCAGCGCGATGGCGCTGAGCGCCAGCGGATCGCGCGTCCGCGCCTTGGGCGCGGCGTGCCAGGAGACAAGCAGGGCGATGATCTTCGACACGGTGAGCCCGGCGTTGCCGGTCTCGGCGTCGGTGTTGACCATGCGGCCGGCGAGGCAGCGGATGAGGCGCAGCGTCGCCTCGACCCGCTCGAGATAGCGCCCGAGCCAGAACAGATTGTCGGCGGCGCGGCTCGGCAGATTGCCCATCAGGCGGCGGATGCGCGCCGTGTCATGGGTCGGCAGCAGCGTGACCATCTCGACCGGCTGGTCGTCGAGCACCCAGACGTCGGCGGACTGGACTCCGTCGCCCATCGACACGGCGCGCGCGTCGGCGCGGTCCGAGATGCGGCAGAAGCCGCCCGGCATGACCGACCAGCCGTCCTTGGTGCGGGCGGCGTAGACGCGCAGCACGAACGGGCGCGGCGTCAGCCGGTCCTCGTTCCAGACCGGCGTCGTCGACAGATTGACGACCTCCTGCCCCACATAGTCGACGCCGCGCTCCTTGACGTAGCCCGTGAGCTTCGCGCGCTCCTCGGCGTTGAGGAGGCCCGCGACGACCGGCTGGCTCTGCGGGAAGCGCAGCACCGGATTGCCGAAGGCGCCGGCGATGGCGAGCTCGTCGAAATTGTCGAGCACCGCGGCGCGCTCGGCCTGCTGCCCGCACCACCAGGTGGCGATGTTGGGCAGCAGCAGATCCTCGCCCAGGATCTTGCGGCACAGCTTCGGCATGAAGCTCAGCATGGCCGGGCCTTCGAGCACCCCGGAGCCGAGCGCGTTGGCGAGCACGACGCCGCCCTCGCGCACCGCCTCGACGAGGCCGGCGACGCCGAGCCGCGACTGGCTGTTGAGCTCGATCGGATCGGCGTAGTCGCCGTCGACGCGCCGCCACAGCACGTCGGCCTGCTTGAGGCCGGCGATGGTGCGCACATGGACCTTGTCGTCGCGCACGGTGAGGTCGCCGCCCTCGACCAGCACGAAGCCGAGGTAGCGCGCGAGATAGGCCTGCTCGAAATAGGTCTCGTTGAGCGGCCCCGGCGTCCACAGGCAGATGCGCGGGTCGGACCGCGTCGCGAGCTTCGACAGCCCGACGCGGAACGCCTGGAAGAAGGGCGCGAGGCGCTCGACGTTCATGCCGCGGTAGAGCGCCGGGAAGGCGCGCGACAGCACCAGCCGGTTGGCGAGCGCGTAGCCCGCGCCCGACGGCGCCTGCGCGCGGTCGCCGAGCACCCACCAGCGCCCGTCCGGGCCGCGGCCGAGGTCGACGGCGATGAACTGCAAAAAGGTGCCGCCCGGCGGCCTCACGCCATGCAGCGGATGCAGGAAGTCGGGCGAGCCGGCGACGACCGCGGCCGGCAGGTCGCCGGCGGCGATCAGCCGGCCCTCGCCATAGACGTCGGCGAGGATGCGTTCGAGCAGCTCCGCGCGCTGCTCGACGCCGCGGGCGATCTGCTCCCATTCGCGCGATTCGATCAGCAGCGGGATATGCGACAGCGGCCAGGGGCGCTCGGCCGTCTCGCCATAGCTGCGATAGAACACGCCGGTGTCGCGGATGTTGCGGTCGGCGGCGGCGAAGCGGCGCCCGATCTCCTCGTCGCCGAGCTGGGTCAGCGAATTGAGATAACGCAGCCAGTAGGGCCGCGGCTTGCCGTCCTCGCCGATGAATTCGTCGGGAATGCCGGGCAGGGGCCGGTAGCCGTCGATCATGGCCGACAGGCGCTGGGCGGGCGAGGGCTCGCTCATATTGTCGATGGCGTCGCTGAGGCTCATGGCGCTATTGTTTCGGCCTGAAGGATTTCATCACCGCCGGATCGGTTTCGAGCCGCGCGGCGCCGATGAGATCGAGACAATAGGGAACCGCCGGAAACACCGCGTCGAGACAGGTCTCGATGGCCGCGGGCTTGCCCGGCAGGTTGATGACGAGGCAGGCGCCGCGGTGCGCGGCGATCTGCCGCGACAGGATGGCGGTCGGAACTTCCCTGAGGCTGACCGCGCGCATGGCTTCGCCGAAGCCCGGCAGGACGCGCGGCGCGGCGGCTTCGGTCGCCTCGGGCGTCAGGTCGCGCGGCGCGGGGCCGGTGCCCCCCGTCGTCAGCACGAGGTCGCAGCCGGCCTCGTCGGCGAGCGCGACCAGTTCGTCGCGCACGCGCTCGAAACCGTCGGGAATGAGGCGGCGCTCGATCTCGAAGGGAGAAGCCAGGACTCGCGTCAGATAGGCGACGATCGCCGGTCCGCTCAGATCCTCATAGGAGCCGGCGCTGGCCCGATCGGAGATGGTGACGACTCCGATCCTCGCCCCGCGCTTGCCGTCCTGCGCCATTCAAAGCCTTTCGCATGCTGTCCGCCCGGGCTTTCGCCGCAAGGCGCCGCCGCGCCCTTATATAACGCAACGCGTGAGGAACGCGGCCCAAAAAAAGACGCCGCGACGATTGAGTTTATTCTAGAGAAAGATCACGCCGGCTTGAAGCCGAGTTTGCAGGCCGCCGCGCCGCTGTCGCGGGCGGAAAGCCTGAAGATTCGGCGCCCGCGCCTTACCGCCCGAAGCGCGGGCGCCGCTTGGCGCGGAAGGCGGCGAGGCCTTCGGCGTAGTCGGCGCCGCCAAGAAGCGCGCGCCGGCGCCGCTCGACGTGCGCCAGCGCCTCCGTCGCCGCGCCTTCCTCGACGAGAAGACGAAGCTCCTCCTTGACGAGCGCGATCGCGTCGGGCGCCCGCGTCGCGATCAGGCGGGCGAGCGCCAGGGTCTTTTCCTCAAGCTCGGCCGCGGCGCACAGCCGGTTGACGAGCCCCCACGCCAGCGCCGTCTCGGCGTCGATCGGCTCCGCCGTGAAGAACAGCTCCTTGATGCGGTTGACCGGAAGACGCGCTACGAAATGGCGCAGCCCCGCCGCGTGATAGGGAAGGCCGAGGGCGGCCGGCGTCATGGCGAAGCTCGCGCTTTCATCGGCGAGCACGAGGTCGCTCGCCAGCGCCAGTTCGAGGCCCGCGCCCCAGACCGAGCCGCGCACCTGCGCGAGAATCGGAAACGCCGCCGCGCGCATCGCCCGCAGCGCTCTCGGCAGCGGATCGTCGTCGCCCAGCATGTCGAGGCCGGGACCAAGCTCGCCGACGTCATGTCCGGCCGACCAGACCCCGCCGGCCGGCGCGGCGCGCAGGATCGCGGCCCGCGCGCCCTTCGCCTCAAGGCTCGACAGCGCGGCGACGATCTCGCCGAGCAGCCCCGCGCAGAGCGCGTTGCGCCGCCGCGGATTGTCCAGCGTGAGAACGCCGACGCCGTCCTCGAACGACACGCGCAACAGCCCCGCGCCGCCCTGCCCTTCGGGCGCGGCCGGGCGAACGGCTCCATTGTCCATGGACGCTACTTCCCGGCCGGCGAAAAATCCTGATTGGCGAAGGGCGAGGACGCGGGCCGGACAATCTTCACGAAAGCGATCTCCGCCGCCGTATGGCAGGCGTTGCAGGCCGCCGTCGCCTGATCGAGGAGGTCCTGGACCTTCGCGCCCTCGCCCGCCAGCGCCTCCGCCTCGATCTTGCCGATCGGCGTCGCGGCGGCCACCACATAGTCGATCGGGATATTGCTGTAATAGACCGCGGCGGAGGCGAGCGTCTGATTCAGCAGATGCGCTTCAAAGGCGACGAGCGGCCAGTTCTTCGCGTCGGCGGCGAGCGACAGCCTCATGTGGCGCTGCTGGATGAAGCCCATCAGATCGGCGAGCGAGATCGAATAGCGCTGCTCGCCGACGCTCTGCGCGAAAACGTTGGCGCTCTCCTGCGCGCGTGAGCCCGAAGCCGCCAGCCACGCGCCGCCGCCGAGGGCGAGAGCGGCCAGCGCGAAAGCCCGCGTCCCTGCCTGAAAAGTCTTCATCGCGCCTGTCTCCCCTTGAAAAACGGCCCGCCGGCCGCCGGCGCGAAGCTTTACCGCAGGCGCGGCGCAAGTCGACCCCCCTTCCCTTCCTCCGCCTGGCCGCGGCGGCGCGGACGGATTTGCGCGGGCCGCCGCGCGCCGCGATTGAACGGCAAAGCCTCTGGCCTTAACAGAAGGCGCCCGCGTTCCGTCGGGGCCTTTCTCGCGTTTTCCGCCGGACGCTCTCCGGCGGCTTCCCGGAGCTTTGCGCATGCGTTCGACGACGCGCCTTTTCGCCCTCGCTCTCGGCCTTGCGGGCGCCGCGCCCGCCATGGCCGCGACCTGCGACGACCCGCGCGGCTTTACGGCCTTCCTCGCCGACATCAGGACGGAGGCGGCGGCGCAGGGGATCGCGCCCGCGGCGGTCGCGGCGCTCGACGGGCTGACGCCTGAACCGAAGGTCGTCTCGCTCGACCGCGGCCAGCATGTGTTCAAGCAGAGCTTCGAAGAATTTTCAGCGCGCATGATCAGCCCGTCGCGCCTGAAGCAGGGGGCGAACAGGCTCAAGCAATATGGCTCGGCGCTGTCGCGCATCGAGGCGGCCTATGGCGTGCCGGGGCCGGTGATCGTCGCCATCTGGGGGCTTGAGACCGACTATGGCGCGGTGACCGGCGACGTGTCGACGCTGCGCGCGCTCGCCACCCTCGCCTTCGACTGCCGCCGCAGCGCGAAGTTCCAGGGCGAACTGCTCGACGCCCTGCGCCTCGTCGCGCGCGGCGACCTCAAGCCCGCCGAGATGAAAGGCGCCTGGGCGGGCGAACTCGGCCAGGCCCAGTTCATGCCGTCGTCCTATCTGAAATATGCGGTCGACTTCAATGGCGACGGGCGGCGCGACCTGTTGCGCGACCCGCTCGACGTGATGGCCTCGATCGCCAATTATCTCAAGGAGCACGGCTGGAGAAGCGGCGCCGGATGGGAGCCGGGCGAGCCCAATTTCGACGTGATCAGGCAATGGAACGCCGCCGACGTCTACGCCCGCACCATCGCCGCCTTCGCCACGAAACTCGCCGCGACGCAGGCGCAATAGACGCAGGCGCGACAGCCGCGGCGTCGCGGATAAAACGAAAAAGCGCCTCCGTCGGAAGGCGCTTTTCAAGATTTGGTCGTCTCGGGGACCGGGCCGCCAGCCAGAGGCTCAGGCGGCTTGCGCGAAAACCTCGGTCCGCGCCCGCGCGAAGGCGTAGTCGAGCCATTGCGTCAGAAGCTCGAGGTCGGCCGCGTCGACCGTCGCCCCGCACCAGATGCGCAGGCCGGGCGGCGCGTCGCGATAGGCGTTGACGTCGAAGGCCGCGCCTTCGGCGTCGAGGAAATTGACCATCTCGGAGGCGACCCGCGCCTCGGCCTCGCGCCCGCCGCGCGTGACCGCCGGATCGACGATGCGCAGGCAGATCGCGGTCGTGGAGCGGATCGCGGGATCGGCCGCGAGGAACTCGACCCAGGGGGTGCGCTCGACCCAGTCCGACATTGCGCGGGCGTTGGCCTCGACGCGCGCGTAGAGCGCCGGCAGGCCGCCGATCGACTTCGCCCAGCCGAGCGCGTCGAGATAGTCCTCGACGCAGAGCATCGACGGCGTGTTGATGGTCTCGCCCTCGAACACGGCTTCGAGGATGCGGCCCTTCTCGGCGAGGCGGTAGATTTTCGGCACCGGCCAGGTCGGAATATGGGTTTCGAGGCGCTCGGCCGCGCGCGGCCCGAGGATCAGCATGCCATGCGCCGCCTCGCCGCCCAGCACCTTCTGCCAGGAGTAGGCGACGACGTCGAGCCGGTCCCAGTCGAGCTTCAGCGCGAAGGCGGCCGAGGTCGCGTCGCAGATGGTCAGGCCCTTGCGGTCGAGCGGAATGACGTCGGCCGAGGGGACGCACACGCCGGAGGTCGTGCCGTTCCAGGCGAAGATCACGTCCTTGTCGAAATCGACGGTCGAAAGGTCGATCGTTTCGCCATAGTCGGCGACGCGGGCGCTGGCCTGCGGCAGGCGCAGCTGCTCCATGAGGTCGATCGCCCAATGCTCGCTGAACGCCTCCCAGGCGATCGCCTCGACCGGGCGCGGGCCGAGCAGCGACCACATGGCCGCCTCGACCGCGCCGGTGTCGCCGCCCGGAATGATGGCGATGCGATGCGTTTCGGGGACTTCGAGGACTTCGCGGGTGAGGTCGATGGCGCGCTTGAGCTTGGCGCGATTGCCGGCGGAGCGATGCGATCGTCCGGCGGCGTAGCCGCTCAGCGCTTCAAAGCTCCAGCCCGGCCGCTTGGACGCCGGACCGCACGAAAAGAAAGGCCGCGCCGGCTTCCCGGCGGGGGTCGCAATGGTCATGATCCGCCATCCTTCCAGATGTGCGCCCTTCGTTGGGGAAGGGTGTCCCATCTATCGGGATAAGATCAAACGCGGAGACGGTCAAGGCTGCGACATGCGGCTTTTCGTCTATCGCACGCCGCTTTCAGGGACGCCGGTCTTTTGGACCCGCGTCGGCGGCGGCTTCCCTCGTCCCTGCCGCGAAGGCCGCGCCTAGCCGCGCGCCGCGACAAGCTCGGCGACGACGGTTTCGAGTTCGACTTCGCCCTTCAGGGTTCCGGCCGCGCCGCTTTCAAAATCGATCCACCCCTCGTTGAAGCCGTCAAGCATCGCGATGCGGGGAAGCGGGTTGGCCATGCCCTGCGCGACGAACAGCGAGTCCCATGTCTCGCGCGGGACGCGCTCCGCGCGCACCGGCCGCCCGAGCGTTTTGGCGAACGCGCCGGCGAGGTCGTTCGGCGAGACGCGGCGCGGCCCCTCGAGTTCGACGATCCGGCGCCCCTCCCAGCTTTCACGCAGCATCCGGGCCGCGACCCGGCCGATGTCAGCCGTGGCGACCATCGGGAACGCCCTGTCGAGCGGCTGCAGAAAGCTCCTGACGATCCTCGTCTCGCGCGCCGGCGCGACGTCCCACGCCGCGTTCTCCATGAACCACGCCGCCCTCAGGAAGGCGGCCGGGACCGGGAGCGTCGCGAACTGCCGCTCCATGATTCCGAGCCAGCTCAGCAGGCTCGGGCGCGTCGCCTGCGCGCCGATCGTCGAGAGCGCCACGATCCGGCGCGGCCGGGCCGACGCGATCGCCTCGGTCAGGGCCGCAAGAATCCTCAGCATCGCGGGATTGCCGGGGGCCGGGTCGAACGCCGGGGGCAGAAGGATGAACGCGCCTTCCGCGCCGCTCAGCGCCGCCGTGAGCGCCGGAACGTCGGCGTAGTCGGCCAGCGCGGTCTCGCAGCCGAGCCGCGCCCAGGCGGCGATCTTCTCCGCGTCGCGGCCCACGGCGCGCACCGGCGCGCCCGAGGCGAGCAGGCTCCGCGCTAAGGCCCCGCCGACCTGTCCGGTGATTCCTGTGACGACATACATTGCGAGACCCGCCGGCTTGCGCTGAAAAGCGTCGCCTCTATAGTCGCGCGTTGTTTCGCCTTCAAGAACAAGCTTTCTTTCGACTTGCCCGCCTTCGACTCGCCCACATTCGCCTTGCCCATTCGGAAATCCTCATGCCGCAGCCCAAAAACGACGTCAAAAAAGTGGTTCTCGCCTATTCGGGAGGGCTCGACACGTCGATCATCCTGAAATGGCTCGAGACGACCTATGGCTGCGAGGTCGTGACCTTCACCGCCGATCTCGGCCAGGGCGAGGAGATCGAGCCGGCGCGCCAGAAGGCCATTCTGCTCGGCGTGAAGCCCGAGAACGTGTTCATCGAGGACCTGCGCGAAGAATTCGTGCGCGACTACGTCTTTCCGATGTTCCGCGCCAACGCCCAGTACGAGGGGCTTTATCTGCTCGGCACCTCGATCGCCCGCCCGCTGATCGCCAAGCGGCAGATCGAGATCGCGAAGGCGACCGGCGCCGACGCCGTCTGCCATGGCGCGACCGGCAAGGGCAACGACCAGGTGCGCTTCGAGCTTTCGTATTACGCGCTCGACCCGGAGATCAAGGTGATCGCGCCCTGGCGCGAATGGGATCTCGCCTCGCGCACCCAGCTCATCGACTTCGCCGAAAAACACCAGATTCCGATCGCGAGGGACAAGCGCGGCGACGCGCCCTTCTCGGTCGACGCCAACCTGCTGCATTCCTCCTCCGAGGGCAAGGTGCTCGAAGACCCGGCGCAGGAGACGCCCGACTACGTCTATTCGCGCACGATCAATCCCGAGGACGCGCCGGACAGGCCGACCTATGTCGAGATCGATTTTGAAAAAGGCGATCCGGTCGCGATCGACGGCGAGGCGCTGTCGCCAGCCACGCTGCTGGCGCGGCTCAACGAGATCGGGCGCGCCAACGGCGTCGGGCGGCTCGACCTCGTCGAGAACCGTTTCGTCGGCATGAAGTCGCGCGGCATGTATGAGACGCCGGGCGGAACGATTCTCTATGTCGCCCATCGCGGAATCGAATCGATCACGCTCGACCGCGGCGCGGCGCATCTCAAGGACGAGCTCGCGCCGAAATATTCCGAGCTGATCTACAACGGCTTCTGGTTCTCGCCCGAGCGCGAGATGCTGCAGGCGCTGATCGACAAGAGCCAGGAGTTCGTGACCGGCCGCGTCCGCGTCAAGATCTACAAGGGCTCGGCCCATGTCGTCGGCCGCTCGAGCCCCTATTCGCTCTATGATCAGGAGCTCGTCACCTTCGAGGAGGGCGCGGTCGCCTATGACCATCGCGACGCGGCGGGCTTCATCAAGCTCAACGCGCTGCGCCTGCGCACGCTCGGCAAGCGCGCGCGCAAAATCGCGCAGGGGTGAGCGGCCGGACGCTCATGTTTCATTCATCCCGCGCGCGGCATAGTCGGCGTCCGATTTCGAAAGGAGACGACATGGCTTCACGCAAAGCCGGCCGCGCCGGCCTTGGAACCGGCCTCGGTCTCGGGCTCGGGCTCGCCCTGGGCCTCGCCTTCGGCGGCGGGGCCTCCGCCGCGCCTTTCGCCGACGGCGGCCTCGCAGCGCTCGGCCGCGCCCCCGCGCTCGAGACGCAGGACATCCAATATATGTGGGGCGGCCGGCGCTACTGCTGGTACGCCACTGGCTGGCAGGGCCCCGGCTGGTACTGGTGCGGCTACGCCTGGCGGCGCGGCGTCGGCTGGGGCGGCCCGCCCGGCTGGCGCGGCTGGCGCCACCCGCCGCCGCCGCCCGGCGGCTGGCGTCATCGCCCGCCCCCGCACGGCGGATGGCATCGGCCGCCGCCCCCCGGCGGATGGCACGGACGTCCGGGACATCCGCCGCCGGGCGGATGGCATGGCGGGGCGCATCCGCCGCACGGCGGCATGCGTCCGCCGGGCGGGGGACGCCCGCCCGGGCCGGGCCCGAACCGGGCCCATTGAGCCGTGGCTGAAAAGACGCGAACCGCCCCGGCGGTTCGCGCATTGAGCGGGCGACCGGGAGAGAACATGCGTCACCTTGCCGTCTTCGCCGCCCTCGCCTTTGGCGCGACCGGCGCCGAATCCGCGCCCACAGGCTTTCGGCCCGGCGCGGCCGTTGCCGCCGCGCCCGTCGAAAAGGCGCAATATTACGAAGGCGGGCGCCGCATGTGCTGGTACCCGAACAACATCGACGGGCCGGGCTGGCGCCCCTGCGGCTATAACTGGCGTCGCGACGCCGGGCCGCGCGGAAACCCGCCGAGCGCCGTCCAGCGCGGCGGCCGCGGCCCCGTCACGCCGCCGACCTGGGCCGGGCGCCAATGGGGTCCGGGCTATGGCGTCCCGCCGCAGTCGGGCGCGCCCACCCGCCGCGGGCCCTCCGGCCAGCCGGTCCGGCCCGGCGCGCGCCCCGGCCAGACGCAGCTTCCGCCGGGCTGGATCGCGCCGCCCGGCCAGAGCTTCTCGGGGCCGCAGAACCGCCCTTACACCATGAGCCCCAGCCCGCTTCAGAAACGCCCGGGCCAGATGTAGCCGCCGGGCTACGGGCGTCCGTCCGTCACGCCAGACACGAGGTTGACCGCAAGGAGCCGCCGCGTGGTCGCCGCCCGCGCGAGCGGGCGCAGGCGGCGCGCCGCGGCGCCTGTCCGCTGGTCGAGCGCGCGCCGCGCCGCGAGCGCGTCGTCGAGCGTCGTCGCCATGAACCGGACGCTCTCGCCCGGCCGCGTCTGCGCAAGGCGGCCGAGATCGGCCGAAATCACATGCGCGATCTTCGGATAGCCGCCGGTCGGCTGGCGGTCGGCCATGAGCACGAGCGGCTGGCGGTCGCCGGCGATCTGCACCGCGCCCATGGCGAGCCCGTCCGACACAATGTCGAAGCCGCGCGCATGAGTGACCGGCGGCCCGCTCAGCGCATAGGCCATGCGGTCGGCGCGCGGGGTCAGCGCATAGGCGCCCGACAGAAAGGCGGCGATCGCGTCCGGCCCGAAATAATCGTCCTGCGGCCCGAGAATCACGCGCAGCGGCGCGTCGTGCGGGGCAAGGTCGAAGCTGTCGTCGGGACAGGCCTCCCCGACCTCGGTCACGGCGCGCGCGCCGACCGGCAGGACGTCGCCGGCGCGCAGCATGCGCCCTTCGAGGCCGCCCATGCCGGAGCGCGTGTGGGTCGCGCGCGAGCCGAGTTCGGGCGGCGTCAGGAAACCGCCCGCGACCGAAAGATAAGCGAAGACGCCGCGCCCGCCCGGCCGCGCCGAAAGAACCTCGCCGGGGCCGAGCATGAGCCGCGCCGCCGGGGGCAGCGGCTCGCCGGCGCGCCGCCATGAAAAGCCGCCGCCGGCGAAGGCGAGCGCGAGCGGCGCGCCCTCGCTCGTCACCGAAATCCCGCCCGGCCCGATCTCGACCGCAGCCGCCTCGCCGTCATTGCCGGCGAGCGCCGCCGCGGCGGCGAAGGCCTGCGGGTCCATCGGCCCCGCCGGCGTCACGCCAAACCGCATGAAGCCGAAGCGGCCCTGATCCTGAACGGTCGCGCCGGGGCCGGCCGCGACGATCCGCAGGCCCGTCGCGCTCACGGCGTGGCCAGTCTCAGGCCGACGCCCTCGGCGTCGAGCGCGGCGAAGCGCGCCGCGTCGATCGGCTCGAACGTGATTTCGTCGCCGACCCCGGCCTGCGCCATCGGGGTTCGCCCCGCGTCGAACACGCGCGCCGGCGTGCGGCCGATCATGCGCCAGCCGGTCGGCATGGGCAGGCTGGCGATCAGCGCCTGACCGCCGGCGATGAGCAGCGCGCCGCGCGGGATCGGCGGGCGCGGCGAGGGCCGGCGCGAGATCGTCAGCGCGTCGGGCAGGCCGCCAAGGAACAGGAATCCCGGCGCGAAGCCATACATGAAGACGCGATAGACGGCGCCCGCATGCCGCGCCGCGACCTCGCGCGGGGGGAGCCCGAGCGCCGCCGCGGTCTCGTTAAGGTCTTCGGCGAGCGCCGGGTCGTAGCAGGCCGGCGCGATCCAGCGGCGTGGCGGGCGCGGCGCGGGCGTGGCCGCCGCAAGCGCGCGCGCGCTTGCGCCGAGCGCGGCGAAGGAGACGCGCTCGGGGTCGTAATGGATGGTGAGCGAGCGATAGGTCGGGGTCGTCTCGATCACGCCGTCGAGGCGCGCGACGGCGAGCGCCGCGTCGAGCGCGGCGACGCGGTCGTTGAGCGCGGCGTCGATCGTGTCGCCGAACTCGACGGTCAGCGCCCGGTCTCCGGCCGGCAGCAGTTTTGGCGCGCCGGCGTCGCTCATGCGGCGGGGACGGCGAAAGGCCGCACGCTCACGCCCGCCGCTTCGAGCCGCCGGCGCAGGAGGCGCGCCGCCTCGACCGCTTCAGGGTGGTCGCCATGGACACAGACCGAATCGATCGCGGTCGGGATTCTTCGGCCCGAGAGCGTGACGATCGCCCCCTCTTCCACCATCGTCGCCGCGCGTTCGGCGATGCGCCGCGCGCCGCACAGCACGGCGCCGGGCGCGCCGCGCGGGGCGAGGAGCCCGTCCTCGCCATAGCCGCGGTCGGCGTAGATCTCGGCCGCCGTCGGCAGCCCGAGCGCCCGCGCCTCGCGTTCGAGCGCGCTCGCGGCGACGGCGAGAAAGCCGAGACGGGCGTCGACGGCGCGCACGGCCCGGGCGAGCGCGCGGGCGACGTCCGTCTCGGCCATGGCGAGATTGCTCAGCGCCCCATGCGGCTTGACGTAAAGGACGCGCGTTCCGGCGAGCGCGGCGACGCCCTGCGCCGCGCCGATCTGATAGGCGCACAGGCGCTCGATTTCGGAGAGCGTGAAGCGCTGCGGCCGGCGCCCGAAGCCCCAGAGATCCGGGTAGCCCGGATGGGCGCCGAGCGCGACGCCTTTCCGGGCGGCGGCGGCGAAGGTCTCGGCCATGATCTGCGGATCGCCGGCGTGAAAGCCGCAGGCGACGCTGGCGCTCGACACGACGTCGAGCATGGCCGCGTCGTCGCCAAGGGCGTAGGGCCCGAAGCCCTCGCCGCAATCGCAGTTGAGATCGACCGCCCGCCGCATCGCCGCCTGATATAGCGCAAAAGGCGGGCGCGACGAAACTGCGCCGCTATCTTTGCGGACGGCCGCGCTTCATCTGCTGGTCGATCAGCATGTTGGCGATCGTCATGCGCCGCGCCGCGTCGCCGCGCAGCGCGGGCGCGAAACGGTCGGGGTGGTTTTTCTTGGCGAAGTCGCGCCGGATGCGGCGCAGATCGTCGATGGCGAGCCCCGAGCGCAGGCCGAGTTCGGCGGCGATGGCGGCGTCTTCGTCGCGCGGGGCGGGCGCGGGCCGCGCCGGCGCGGGGGCCGCCTGCGGCTTTTCAGGGGTTTGCGCGCGGCGAAAGCCCCTGAAGGCCGCGGCGACGAGCCGCCGCATGGCGTGGACGGGATTGAGCTTTGGCGGCTCCGGGCGCTTCGGCTCGGTTTTTGGCGCCTCGGCTTTTGGCGCCTCGACTCGTGTCGTCTCGGCCCGCGTCGCCTCTCGCGCAGGGCCGTCGGCGCGGGCGTCGTCCGGCGCGCGCTCCGCCTCGGAGGCCTCTTCGATGAAGGACTTTTCAGGCGCGGGTTTTTCGGGAACGGCCTTTTCGGCGGAGTCGGCGGCGCGCGCGAAATGCGCCGCCTGCGCGGCCCGCGCGCGCGCCTGCGCGCCGGCGAGCCAAGAGACGTCGACCGCGGGCGCGGCCCTCGCCGCAGCCGCAGGCTCCCCACGCGGCGACGACGCGGCGGGCGCAGGCTCCGCGCGCGACGGGGACGGGCTGCGAAGGCCGGCGAGAATGTCGTCGAAAGCCGCGGCGTTGGTCTTCTTGCGCGTCATGTTGCGGCGAACTCCCCGGCCCAGCGCTCCAATCTGGCGCGACTGTGCCGGGACGCGGTTGAATTTTCGTTAAGCATTCCGCGAGAATTAGGCCCCCGGGCTCCCTCCGGGCGCGCCGCAAACCTAACGAAACCTTCATTTGAAGGGCCCCGCGCCGGTCGCTAGAGCCAATCCGTCGGCCCCAGCGCCGCCGGCCGCCGGACGCCGCAACCGTCCGGCGCGCGACACACAAGCCGCACCCCATGCGGCGCGGCGGCGCAGCCATTGGAGCAGAGAATTCCCATGCGACCTGTTCTCGCGACCGCAGCGCTTCTCGCCGGCGGCCTTTCGCTCGCCGCCTTCAACGCCACGGCCCAGCCCGCCTCGCCGCCCCCGCCGCCCGCCGGCGCGCCCGCGCCGGGAGGCCCCGGACCCGGCCCTCGTGCGCACGGGGACAGGGACCGGCCGGAGCGTCCGCGCTTTTCGGCCGCCGACCGCGAAGCCTTCTTCGACGCCCATCTCGCCGGGCTGCACGCCGGCCTCAAGCTGTCGCCCGAGCAGGAGAAGCTGTGGCCGCCGGTCGAGGCGGCCATCCGCGCCGCGGCCAAATCCGCGGCCGAGCGCTTTGAAAAGCTGCGCGCCGAGCGCCCCGCCGACATGATCGCCTGGCTGCGGCGCGCGAGCGACGACGCGGCCGCCCGCAGCCAGTCGCTGAAGTCCGTCGCCGACGCCGCGGCGCCGCTCTACCAGTCGCTGACCGAGGAGCAGAAGGCGCGCCTGCCGCATCTTTTGCGCGGCCCCTGGGCGCGCGGGCTCGGCTTCTTTCCGCCGCATCACATGATGATGGGCCCGATGAAGAAAGGCCCCGAGGGCGGCGCGCCGGAGCATGAGGACGACGACGACGATTAAAACCTGAACAGCCCCGCCGCGGCCGGCGCCGCGGCGGGGTTTTCGCGCGGGGCCTTGGGCTCAGGCCGGGATCTTCAGCGCCCTGCCGACCTCGGCGACGGTCGCCTTCTCGGCCTCCGTCACCTTGACGCCGCCAAAGCCCAGGAAACCGCCCTCCGACGCCGATTCGGCGACTTTCTCGGCGAGGCTCCTGAGCCACGCCTTGAACGCCGGCGCCTCCTGCGGCGCCTTGGCGTCGACGAGTTCGCCGACGCTCTCGAGCGCCGCGACGGCCGCGTCGCGCAGCTCCGCGGGTTTCTTGCCGCCGATCTCGGCCTGCAGCGCGTCACGCGCGCGGGCGCGGGCGTCGCCGCTTTCGAAATCATCGGCGACGGCGCGGGCGAGCGGCCCCGCCGCAGCGTCCGTGCGGGCCGCAAGCAGCGCGCTTCCGCTCGCCATGCCTTCCTTGAGCATGCCAAAGAGGCCGCTCGGCTCGGCCATGGTCACGGCGACGCCGGCGAGCAGCGGCGCGGAGAGAATCTTCGCCCAGTCGGCGTCCGAAAAATCCGTCTTTCCCGTCATCCTGTCCTCCCTTTTCGAGCCTGCGTCGAGGCGTCAGCGCGCCGCGCGCAGCGGAACCAGCATGCGCAGGCGAAAGCCCTCGGGCTCGTAGACGACGTTCACCTCGGCGCCGATCTGCTGCGACAGCACGCGCTTCAGCAACATCGAGCCAAACCCCTCGCGCCCGGGCGGATCGACTTTCGGGCCGCCCGTCTCGCGCCACTCCCAGCGCAGCGCGGAGCCGGTGGTGTCGCGCGAAAGACCCCATTCGACGTCGACGCGGCCGGCCTCGCCCGCGAGCGCCCCATATTTGACGGCGTTGGTCGTCAGCTCATGAACGGCCATGCCGAGCGGCACGGCGATCTGCGAGGCGAGCTCCACATTCGGCCCGTCGAGCCGGACGCGAACCCCGTCGCCGCCGTAGACGTCAAGCTCCTGGCGCAGCAGATGCGCGAAGGACACGCACTGGTCGAGCTCGTCGGTCATGATCGCATGGGTCTTGGCGAGCGAGGCGATGCGGCCGGCGAAGGCCTCCTGAAACTCCTCGATGGTCGCCGACGTGCGCGCGGTGGTGTTCATCACGCCCTGGACGGTGGCGAGCGTGTTGCGCACGCGATGGTGCAGCTCGCGGATCAGCAGCGCCTGCCGCTGCTCGGCGAGGGCGATCTCGGTCGTGTCGGCGCCTTCGACGAAGACGCCGGTGACCGCGCCCGATTCGTCGCGCATCGGCTGGCAGGTCACGTCGACGAAATACTCCTGCGGCCGGCCCGTGGCGTCGTCGAGCATGACGCGCAGCTTGCGCCCCGCGAAGGCCTCGCCGGAGGCGTGGACGTGCTCGATGACCTCGAAATAGCCCTGCCCTTCGAGCTCGGGCAACACGTCGCGCAGGCGACGCCCGAGGGGGTCGCGCCCGCCGATGAGGTCGAGATAGCTCTGGTTGGCGAATTCATAGACGAGTTCGGGCCCGCGCAGGACGCACATGAAATTGCTCGCCTTCATGAACACCCGACGCAGATGGTGCGCCGTGGCGAGCAGAGTGTGGTTCAGGAGCCGGATCATCTCGAAGCGCTCGGGCGGCGAGGCGGGCTCCGCGGCTCCGGCGGGCTCGATGACGCCTCCGGCCGGCCGGGGCGATCCGATGTTCGAGATGTCCATCGTGGTCTGGACGATATGGGCGACCTTGCCGTCGGCGTCGAACAGGGGCGTGTGGGAACAGCTCCAGCGCCGCGGCTCGATCCCTTCGGCGCCCGCGATCGGATAGTCGAGCACCGGAATCATGTCGGCGACGCCATGGTCGCGCACGCGCTCGAAAGAGGAGAGCAGCGCGGTCCTGCCGGCCTCCTCGGCCGGAAAGGCGTCGAACACATGGGCGCCGATCAGGTCTTCGCGTCGGCGGCCGGTCACGTTCAGATAGGCCTCGTTCGCGGCCACGATGTCGAAACGCGCGTCCATCACCATGGTTGGCGTCGGCAGGCTCTTGAAGACAGCCTCGAAGTCCATGCGCGCGACCGCTTTCATCCTGTTTCATGGACGACGCCGCGCTCCTTCAGGGAGGCGGCGCCGAAAGCCTTCGCCCCGCCGAGGCTCTCGACTACGACGGGGCGCGTCCTACGGCAAGAACTCGGCGCTTTCTCAAGATCGGGTGAGTGAATTTGGGACGGAGGCGTGTTCGCAAGGCCGGTCACGAACGATCCTTAAATCCTTTCCGGCGCTTCTTCTTGACGTGGAAGTCGGGAAATTTGCAGAAACGCTCAGACGGAAAGCCGGCTCCATTCGTTGCGAGGTTTCAATCCCGGCAGGGCGTCGCGCCGACGACCGTGGCGGCGCGAGAAGCGACGACGCATCAAGCCTTAACGTCCGTAAGGCGCGGCGTCGGTTCAATAACGCCGCTGCGTCCGTTTGGTTTCGCGCCGCGCCCGCGCTGGCCTTCACCGCGCGTTTGCGCCATTGTGCCGGCCTCCGCCAATGAGCCGCCTCAAGGCGCAGGACCGCTCCATGCCGCCCGTCGATCCGCCGTCCGAGCCGAAAGCGCATGTCTTTCTGGTCGACGGCTCCTCCTTCGTGTTCCGCGCCTATTTCCAGTCGATCCGGCAGGACGCGAAATATAATTACCGTTCCGACGGCCTGCCGACGGGCGCGGTGCGGCTGTTCTGCGCCAAGATCCTGCAGTTCGTGCGCGACGGCGCGGCCGGCGTGCGGCCGACGCATCTCGCCATCGTCTTCGACAAGTCGGAGAACTCCTTCCGCAAGGAGCTCTACCCGCCCTACAAGGCGAACCGGAACGAGC
Organism: Methylocella sp.; assembly: GCF_044226135.1. Lineage (NCBI taxonomy): Bacteria > Pseudomonadati > Pseudomonadota > Alphaproteobacteria > Hyphomicrobiales > Beijerinckiaceae > Methylocella > Methylocella sp. The sequence goes on from NZ_JBGAHM010000041.1 coordinate 25,373, forward strand.
CGCCCGAAGATCTCGTGCCGCAGTTCCCGCTGATGCGCGCCGCCGTGCGCGCCTTTGGCCTCACGCCGATCGAGCAGGACCGCTTTGAGGCCGACGACCTCATCGCCGCCTACGCCCGCAAGGCCGCGGAGGCCGGCGCCGACGTCACCATCATTTCCGCCGACAAGGACCTGATGCAGCTCGTGCGGCCCGGCGTCTCGATGTATGACCCGGCGCAGGGCGAGGCCGGCGCGAAAGGCTCGCGCGAGGAGCGGCGCATCGGCGTCGAGGAAGTTTTCGCCTATTTCGGCGCGCCGCCCGACAAGGTCGTGGACGTGCAGGCGCTCGCCGGCGATTCGACCGACAATGTGCCGGGCGCGAAAGGCGTCGGCCTCAAGACCGCCGCGCAGCTCATCGGCGAATATG
>NZ_JBGAHM010000042.1:0-25586 GCF_044226135.1 Methylocella sp.
GCGATCGTCGGGCGCGACGAGCGCGAGAGCGGCGAGCGTGCGCTGCTCAACCTCGGCCACACCTTCGGCCATGCGCTGCTGGAGATGCCGCCACATGACGGCGGATTCTGCGCATGGCGAGGGCGTGGCCGTCGGCATGGCGCTCGCCTTCCGCTTCAGCGCGCGGCTCGGCCTCTGCGGCCTCGAGGACGCGATGCGCGTCGAGGCGCATCTGCGCGACGTCGGCCTGCCGACGCGCGTCGGCGACGTCGAGGGGCTCGGCGCGACGCCCGACGCCCTGATGGACGCCATGGCCCAGGACAAGAAAGTGGAACGCGGCGCGCTCACTTTCATTCTCGCCCGCGCGATCGGCGACTGTCATGTCGCCAAATCCGTCCCGGCCGAGGAGGCGCGCGCCTTTCTGGCGCATGAGCTTTCGCTCTGACCCTGTCGCAAACCCGACGCTCGGCTGCGCGTCGGGCGCGGGGGTGACGCCGGATGGCGACGCATGCTTCTTGAAGCCGCGCTTCTTCCGTCAAGAACGCCGGGCGGCGCGTGTCTTGCTTGGCGCAGGCCAGAGCGCGGGGGCCGCGCCGACGCGAGGACTGAAATGCCGCTGTTCGCCTTCCATTGCGAGACCTGCGACGCCGATTTCGAGACGCTCATGCGCGCCTCGGACACGCCCGAATGCCCGAAATGCGCGTCGCAGACGCTGCGGCGGCTGCCCTCGCGCGTCGCGCCCGACCTCAATTTCCCCAAGGTCGCCAAGGCCACGCGCTGCCGAAGGAAGCTGGAAGGCCATCTGTCGAATTTCACGCGCGCTGAAACGCCCAGGGCCGCGCCGTCCTTCGTGTGGGGCTTGCGCGCCCGCGCCGCCTCGCCTAACTGGCGCGCGAGGCCAAACCGGCGGAGCGCGTGAACACTTTTCCAGAACTCGCCCCAGTCGGGCGGGGCGACATCCGGCTGTGGTCGCGCCCGGCGAGGGCGGCGAGGCTCGACCGCGCCCGCGCGGCCCGCGGCCGAAGCCGCTGGCCTACGCTGTCGCGACGCCGGCGAAGGCGCTCGTCGAGGACGGCCGGTCCTCGTCGACGGCGCGGCGGCGTGCGAGCCGAGCCGCATCCTGCGCGCGGGGCAGGCGGTCGCGCTGAGCCTGCCGGCGGCGGCCGACCCGCAGCCGCAGGGCGAGGACATCGCCCTCGACGTGCTGTTCGAGGACGCGCATCTGCTCGTTCTCGACAAGCCGGCCGGGCTCGTCGTGCATCCGGCGGCGGGTCATGAGGCCGGCACGCTGGTCAACGCGCTGATCGCCCATTGCGGCGCGAGCCTGTCCGGGATCGGCGGCGTGCGCCGGCCGGGGATCGTGCACCGGCTCGACAAGGACACCTCTGGCCTGATGGTCGTCGCCAAGACCGACGCCGCCCATCAGGGCCTCGCCCGGCTTTTCGCCGACCATGGACGCACGCTCGATCTGACGCGCGACTATGTCGCCTATGTCTGGGGGCGGCCGCCGCGCCCTGCGGGCGTGGTCGACGCGCCGCTCGCGCGTCATGCGACCGTGCGCGAGAAGATCGCGCTCGCGCCGGAAGGGCGGGGGCGGCGCCGTCACCACTGCTACTTCGCCGGACGCTGGGGCCGAGGCCGCCGCGGTCGACTGCAGCCTCGAAACGGGGCGCACGCATCCGATCCGCGTGCATATGGCGAGCCTCGGCTGTCCGCTCCTCGGCGACGCGGTCTATGGCCCGGGCTTTCGCACCAAGGCGAAGCGGCTCGGCCCGCGCGCGCAGGCGGCGCTCGGGGCGCTGGGGCGCCAGGCGCTGCACGCCCGCACGCTGGGCTTCGCGCATCCCGTCACGGGCGAGACTTTGAGCTTCACGCGTGAGCCGCCGCAGGACATGCTGCAGCTCGCCGACGCCCTGCGCGACGAAGCCTGACCGCGCCGGCCAAGGTCCGCCAGCTCCGCGCAAGGCCCGAGCGCGAATTTGTCCTTCTCGCGCAAAGTTGAAACGCCTTCGTCGTGACGCGCGGACAGAAATCGAGCGGGAATTTCACGTCGCGCATGAAACCCGGGCAGGGGGCTGCGCGTATAGGTGTTCAAGAGGGGTGGTCGACGTCCGGCTTGCGCCGCTTTGGCGCGCGTCAGGGCTGCGGATGTTGCGGAAATGTAATGCGGCGCATCATCTCCGGACCCTTTTAGCCTCGACTCAGGCGTCATATATTCAGAAACCGCGCGGCCGACCCTTGCCGGGAGGCTGTGCGCGGGCCTGCCGACGGCGGAGGCCTGACCGGAGGTAGATTTATGAGCGCAGCGCTGCCGATGATTTCGGGCGAGAGGGCCTCGCCCGCTACCGGAATGAAATCAGGCGGTTTCTCTGGCGCCGAGCCGCAAGAGGAATATATGCTGGGCTGGAAGTTGGCGCGAGCACCAGGACCCGACGCCGCGCAGAAGCTCGTCACCTCCCATCTTCGTCTCGTCGCCAAGATCGCCATGGGGTATCGCGGCTACGGCCTGCCGATCAGCGAGGTGGTCTCGGAAGGCAACGTCGGCCTGATGCAGGCGGTGAAGCGGTTCGAGCCCGACAAGGGCTTTCGCCTTGCGACCTACGCCATGTGGTGGATCAGGGCGTCGATTCAAGAGTATATCCTGCGCTCCTGGTCGCTTGTGAAGATGGGCACCACCGCGAGCCAGAAGAAGCTGTTCTTCAACCTGCGCAAGGTGAAGAGCCAGATCTCCGCGCTCGAGGAGGGCGACCTGCGCCCCGAGCATGTCGACGCCATCGCGACGCGGCTCGGCGTGCCGACGCAGGACGTGATCGACATGAACCGCCGCATGTCCGGCGACGCCTCGCTCAACGCGCCCCTGCGCGAGGAGGGCGAGGGCGAATGGCAGGACTGGCTCGTCGACGACGGCGCCAGCCAGGAGAACATGCTCGCCGACCGCGAGGAGACCGACAACCGCCTCGGCGCCCTGCGCTCGGCGCTCGGCGTGCTCAACGACCGCGAGCGCCGCATCTTCGAGGCGCGGCGCCTGACCGACGACCCGATGACGCTCGAGGCGCTGTCCGACGAGTTCGACATCTCGCGCGAACGCGTGCGCCAGATCGAGGTGCGCGCCTTTGAGAAGGTGCAGTCCGCGGTCAAGGCCGACATGGCCCGGGTCGAGGCCGGGGCGCGCCAGCCCCAGCTTCCGGGCGCGGCCTCCTGATCAGGGGCCGGCCGGCGCGGAGGGCGCGCCGGCCGGAGCAGGCCTTCGTTCCACGCGGCCGGGAGCGCGGCCCGCGTCGGGCCTGTCGTCTTCTTTCACGGCGCTTCTTTCACGCCGTCCTGACTCACCGTCCTGCCTTGCGCCGTCTTGCGGCGCGCCGGTCCCGAGGCCACATGGTCAGGGCCAAAGCTCCGACCTGCGGGACGCTCATGATCGATTTTTACTACTGGCCGACGCCGAACGGCCACAAGATCACGCTTTTCCTTGAAGAATCCGGCCTTCCCTATCGCCTTCGCCCGATCGACATCGGCAAGGGCGAGCAGTTCGAGCCAGAGTTTCTCAAGATTTCGCCCAACAACCGCATGCCGGCGATCGTCGACCCCGAGCGCGAAGGCGGCGGCGCGCCGGTCCCGGTCTTTGAATCTGGCGCGATCCTTCTTTATCTCGCCGAGAAGACGAAGAAATTTCTTGGCCCCGACCTGCGCGGCCGGGTCGAGACGCTCGAATGGCTGTTCTGGCAGGTCGGCGGCCTCGGCCCCATGGCGGGGCAGAACCATCACTTCTCGAAATATGCGCCAGAGCCGCTCCCCTACGCCATCGAGCGCTACCGCCGCGAGACGGCGCGTCTTTACGGCGTGCTCGACCGTCGGCTCGAAGGCCGCAGCTTCGTCGCCGGCGCGGGCTACTCCATCGCCGACATGGCGATCTATCCGTGGATCGTCCCGCATCAGGACCAGGGCCAGGATCTCGCCGCCTTCCCCAATCTCGGACGCTGGTTCGAGGCGGTCGCCGCGCGCCCCGCGACGGTCCGCGCCTATGAGGTCGCAGCCTCGGTCCGGCCGCCGGCCGACGCGCGCGGCTGAAGCGCCGGGGCTTTTCGCAGGACGCGGCGCCGTCCGGTTGCGGGAGCGCGCCGCCTCGCCCGGCCGGCGCGTCGCCTGCGGTCTTTATTTCCGCCGCGGCCCGTCCTATAGCATCCGGCTCATCGTCAGACATATGCGCCGGCCTTCATGAGGGCCGCGCCGCCGCGCCTTGCGTCCGCGCGGCCGCTTTCGTTTCGGGGGTTCAGAGGGGCAATGGCCGGACATAGCCAGTTCAAGAACATCATGCACAAGAAGGGCAAGCAGGACGCGATCCGCTCCAAGCTCTTCTCCAAGCTCGCGCGCGAGATCACCGTCGCCGCCAAGCTCGGCCTGCCCGACCCCGCCATGAACGCCCGCCTGCGCGCCGCCGTCCTCGCCGCCCGCGCCGAAAACATGCCGAAGGACAATATCGAGCGCGCCATCAAGAAGGCCTCGGCCGCCGACGGCGAGAACTATGACGAAGTGCGCTATGAGGGTTACGCCTCGGGCGGCGTCGCGGTGATCGTCGAGGCCCTGACCGACAACCGCAACCGCACGGCGGGCGAGGTGCGCTCCTATTTCACCAAGGTCGGCGGCGCGCTGGCCGAGACCGGCGCGGTCTCCTTCATGTTCGACCATGTCGGGCTCGTCGAGTTCCCGGCCAAGGCCGCCTCCGAGGAGGCCATGCTCGAGGCGGCGATCGAGGCCGGCGCCGACGACGTCCAGAGCGACGCCGAAACCCATCAGATCTACACCTCGCTCGAATCGATGCGCGACGTCTCCCAGTCGCTCGAGGCGAAATTCGGCGAGCCGACCCGGGCGACGCTGGTCTGGAAGCCGCAGAACACCATTCTGCTCGACGACGAAACCGGCGAGAAGGTGCTGCGCCTCATCGGCCTGCTCGAGGACAATGACGACGTCCAGAACGTCTACGCCAATTACGAGATTTCCGACGCGCTCGTCGCCAGGCTCGAGGCGTAGGGTTTGCGCGCGCCGCCCCTGATGGGAAAGCGGCGCGCGGGCGTTTACGGATTGCGGCGCGAAAACGACACGGCGTAGGCGCCGTCGCGAACGTCGACCAGCGGGTCGCCCGAGGGCTCGATCCCGTCGGTCAGGGCGCCCGGCAGGAACAGCAGCTTCTTCTGCGCTTCGAGGCTGTCGGGGGAGAGCGTGTCGATCGTCAGCGTTCCCAGCGTGACCAGCTTGCGCTCGTGCGGCCAGGGCGTCGATCCGTCAAGCACGTCGTCGCCGGGTTCGGCGAGCTGAGCCTTGAGCGTGAAGGTCACGGGCCCCTGCTTCAGCCGCGCGGCCATGTCGTCGACCAGGAAATCGGCGGGCTTCGCCGCCGCCGCTTCCTTTTCGAGATGGACGGTCTCCTCGGGCGCGAAGACGTAGCGGACCGCCTGGCGCGCGCCGGCCTTGTTCACGAGCACGAAGGCGTTGACGCCATTATACTGTTCATGCGCGAAGCTGTCCGGCGTGCGCAGCGCCCCGAGCGACTTCGGCACGGCGGGATGCGACGCGATGAAGGTCTCGAGCGGCGTCGGCTTCGGCGCGTCCTTGGGGCTTGCGGCGATCGCCGTCAGCAGGGCCAGAAACTCCTCTCCGGTGCGCACCGGAAAAAAGGGCAGCGAATTCGTCACCATGTCGGTCTCGCCGCCGTCGGGCAGGGCGTATTTGACGGAAAGGCCGTGCGGATTGGCGTCGCCTGATCCGTCCGGCAGGTTCGGCAGGCCGGTCGAATCCGAAAAGCGGACGGTCACGGGAATCCTGGCGCCGGAGAAGATCGCGGCCTTGCTCAGCGCCGCCGCCCCCGGCGCGCCGACGAAACTGCCCGTCGCCACGACGCCCTTGGCGTGATTGGCCCTGAAGCCCGGATGAACTCCGAACAGCTTGTTGAAGGCGTCGACCAGTTCGGTCGCGACGTCGCCGTCGTCAGCCCGCGCGGCGGGAGAGGCGAGCGCCAGCGCCGCGGCGAGCAGCGGCAGAAATCTCTTTCTCATTTTCATTGAAGGTCGCCCGATTCGACCGGCCCTGCGCCGGACGAAACCTAGATTGAATCTAAGACATGACGCGGATCAAGCCGTCATTCGCGCTCGGCTTTCCTCCGCCGCGCCTTTTGAAAACAGGAAGGGCGCGACCTCGCGCACGCCGGGCGCCTCGCCGGGCTTGGCCGCCAGCCGTGCTCCCTCGCACGGCGCCGCGGGCGCCGCAAGGCGCATGGTCAGGAGAGGCGCGATCGCCCCCCGATCGCCGGTTCGAGAGGACCCCGCCCCATGTTCCTGACCGCGAAGAAGGAGTTCATCGACAAGGCCCTGCGCGACATCGCCCTTTTTGAACAGGGCGGCTCGGCTGGGATGTTCTACGCCCTTCCGCGCGCCTCGATCGCCAGAGGCCTGCGCGAGCGGGTGGCCAATCCGAAGTCTCTCGACCAGAATCAGGCGAGCCTGTGCGGACCCGCGGCCTTCCTTTACTGCCTGCTGAACTGTCGTCCCGATCTGTTTGCGACCTATGTCATCGATCTTTACGTGAAGGGCGAGGCGCAGATCGGCGATCTGACGATCACGCCGAGCACGGGCTGTCTTTCCTTTCCTTCACATCCGTCAAAGATCGCCGATGTCGACTGGGTGGCGCTGGCCAGCCTGCGCGACTCGGAGAACGTCTGGCTCCAGTATTCTTCGCCCAATGACACGGCGAGCGGCGCGACCGCCCCCTATGTGCTGGCGAAATGGTTCGAGAAGGCGGGCTTTCCCGGCGTCGTCAACGAAACCAACGTCTATTTCAGCAAGGGGCTGCCGACCCTTTTGACCGGCAACCTGCAGGCGTTCGCCGGCGGCTATGTTTGCCTGCTCGTGAACGACAACATGTTGAACGAGTATCGGGAAAGCTCAATGTTCTGCAATCATTGGGTGGTGTTGCAGCAGCTGTCGAGCTACGCCGACGACGACGTCAGATTTTCGGTTTATACGTGGGGCTCCATTCGGCCGGTTCCGCCTTTGGGCAAGAAAATGTCGCGCGACGATCTGTCGGGGAATTTTTATGGCTATGTGTCGGCCGGCCGTTTCTAAGCCGAAGCGTCAGCTCTTTGGCTCGCCCTTCGAGAACAGGAAGGGCGCGACATCGCGCACGCCGGGCGCCTTGCCGACCGCATAGGGCATGGGCCGGCACACCGCCATGGCCGAGAGGCCGACGCGCGCCGTCAGCATGCCGTTGAGCACGCCTTCGCCGAGCTTGGCCGAAAGCCGCGCCGCGATGCCGTGGCCGAGCACCTGCTGCACCAGCGAATCGCCCGCCGCCATGCCGCCGGTGATGGCGATATGGGCGGCGATGGAGCGCAGCACTTTCAGAAAGCCGAGCACGCCCGGGCGCCCGCCATAGATCGCCGAGATGCGGCGGATGAGCCTGACCGCCTGCGCCGTCACGAACAGCACGTCGAGAATGGCGCGCGGCGCGATCGCCGTGACGATCGAGACGCGCTTGGCCGCGTCGGCGATCTCCTGACGCGCCCTGAGGTCGAGCGGATGAATGAGCGTGCGTTCGGCGATGTCGATGAGGTCGCGCCCGTCGACGATGTCCTGCGCGAGGTCGCGCAGATGGTCGCGCGCCTGCGCCGTCTCCGGACGCGCGACGTAAAGCTCGCCGAGCTCCGAGACGAGGTTGCGCGCGCGGCCATAGTCGTCGGCCTCGCGCGCCTGCGCGAAGCCCGCGTGCAGGTCGGCGATGCGGCGCTGGCGCAGCACGCCCGCAGCCTCCCGCGCGGCGAGGACGAGGAGCGCCAGCACGCAGAGGCCGGCGAGCGCGAGCGCGAGCGCGCCAAGCGCCGGGGCGCGGGCGAACAGATCGTCGATGAAGGCCGAAACCCAGGCGCCAAGCCCGAGCAGCAGCAGGCCCGACGCGGCCGACCAGAACACGCCGCCCCATGACAGCAGCCAGTGGCGCGCGAGCCCCTGCCTCTGCGCCGCCTCGACCGCCGCTTCTTCCTCGACCTCGGGCGCGGGATCGAGCAGCGCCTCGGCCTCCGCCTCATAGGGGTCGCGCGCGGGCTCGATCAGCACGGGCGCGCGCGGGGCCTCACGCGAATCGGCGTCCTCGACGGCGAGGTCCTGCAGGCGGAAGGCGCGGGGTTTCTTCGGGTCTTGCATGGTCAGGCCATCCTGTCGCCGAGCAGGAACTGGAAGGCGCGGTCGAGCCGGATATGCGGCGGCGGCGCGAGCGAGCCGTCGCGGGCGCGCAGCGGCGTCGGCGGCCGGAAACGCACGAAACGATAGTCGGCCTCGCCCGGCGCCGGCTGGGCCGGAGGGTCGCGGAACACCGTGCGCGGGTCTTCGGGCAGTTCGCCCGGAAAGATCGCCGCCTCGGCCCGGCCGTCGAACACTTCGTCGCCGATCTTCTCGCCGTCGAGCGGCGTGCCGACGACGGCCTCGAGCGCCGGGCCGCCGTGGCCGCCGACCTTCGCCTCGCGCGTCGCCCTGACGGCCGCGAGCGCGATCACGTCGATCTCCGCGCCCACGCCCTGCACGCGCTCGATGGCGCGCGCGGTCAGGAGGCGAAGGATCGCTTCGAGCCGGTCATGGCTCGTGTGGTGCAGATGGTCGGCCTTGGTCGCGGCGAAGAGGATGCGGTCGATGCGCGGCCGGAAGATCGTCGAAAGGACGTTGCTGCGGCCGGCGCGGAAGGCGCCGAGCACGTCGCCGAGCGCGAGTTCGAGGTCGCGCATGGCCGCCGGCCCGGCGTTGAGCGCGGCGAGCGCGTCGACGAGCACGATCTGCCGGTCGAGCCGCGAGAAATGATCGCGGAAGAAGGGCTTCACCACATGCGCCTTGTAGGCCTCGTAGCGGCGCTCCATCATGGCCGCGAGCGAATCCGGCGGATAGACGCCGGAGGGGTCGAGCGACAGCGGCGCGAAAGTCAGCGCAGGCGAGCCGGCGAGGTCGCCCGGCATGAGAAAACGCCCCGGCGGCAGGCTCGAGAAGCTGAACTCCTCGCCGCGGCAGGCGCGCAGATAGGCGGTGAACAGCTCCGCCGCGCGGCGCGCGTCCTCGTCGCGGAATTTCGCCTTCGGGTCTTTCTGGGCGCAAAAGCCGCGGAACTGCTGCGCCAGCGGCGCGCGCGCCGCGCTCGACGCGGCCTCGAGCGAGTCCTGTGACCATTGCGCATAGGATTTTTCGAGCAGCGGCAGGTCCAGCAGCCATTCGCCGGGGTAGTCGACGATGTCGAGCGTCAGCGCGCGGCGGCCGGGATTGAAGCCGGACTTCTGCTGGTACTGCATGCGCAGCCGCAGTTCGGAGATGCGCCGCGTCGACTGCGGCCAGATGCGCGCCTCGGGCCGCCCTTCGAGCCCCGACAGCGCCTCGACATGCTCCTCATAGGCGAAGCGCGGCACGGCGTCGTCGGGCTGCGGCTCGAGCGCGCCGCTGATGAGCCGGCCTTCGGCGTGGACGCGGAAGACGGGCAGGGTGTTCTTGCGTCCGCGCAGGGCGGGGCTCGCGGCCTTGGTCAGATGCTCGATCAGCGCGGTGATGAAAACCGTCTTGCCGGCGCGTGAAAGCCCCGTCACGCCGAGCCGGACATGGCCGCCGGCGGAAAGGTCGACGAGGCTTTTCGCGACGGCTTTGGCTTCGTGCAGGAGATCGGAGAAAAGGGCCAAGGCGAGGTCCGGGCGGGTTGACGCGGGGCGGGAGCCCGCAAAGCGCGGGCGCCAAAGGCATATGGAGGAACGCCGCGGCCCGCAAGCTTCGCCTCGCGCCGGCCCGCAAAAGCCCGGCTCATTCCGGCCGGGCGCCGCCTGACGGGCCAGCTTCGAGCGCGACGGGGCGCGGCGGCGGCCGCGGCGCGGCCTCGACGGCGTCGCGCCGCGCGTCGAGTTCGGCCACCGCGGTCGCGATCAGGGCGACGTCGACGCCGAGCGGGCCGATCTCCACCCGCGCCATATTGCGCAGCATGGGCGCGAGCCGCGGCCCCGCCGAGCCGTCGGGCGCGAACAGGCCGAGGTCGTCATTGGGCCCGACGCCGAGCCCGTCGACCACGCGCAGCGCATAATTGCGCAGCCGCGTCGCGTCGTCGGCGCAGCTTGGCCCCGGCGGGGCGAGCGGCGCGGCGTCGAGCCCTGAAACGTCGAGCGCGGCGAGCCGCATCGGCCGCGCCGGCGCGGCGGGCGTCCGCTCGCCCATGCCGACGGCGATCTCGGGCGCGGCGATCATGCGCGTCTTGCGATCGATGACGATCGACACGCGCATGCGCTGCGCGGGTTTCGCCCCGGGGGCGCTGGCGGCCGTGATCACGAAGCCTGAAGGCTTTTTCACGCGTGGGGCGCCGCCCGGACGGTGCGAGGCGAGCCAGCGCGCGCGCAGCGTGCCGCCTATTCCGCGCGGCGCGAGCGCGGCGAGCGACCCCGCCGCGCCGCCGCGCGCCGGAAGCCCGCATTGCGCCGGCGCCCAGCGCGAAAGGATCGCCTGCGCGCTGCGCAGATTATAGACGAGATAATAGCGCCGCAGCAGCGAGGCGGCGACGGCCGCGCCTTCGGCGGCGGAAGAGAACGCGACATGGCCCTCGGCGTCGGCGGCGATTTCGCCGCTCCAGCCCGCGCGCTTCACGCACCAGTAATTGTTGAGCTTCACGCAGCGCGGCGTGGCCGCCGCCTCGCCGGAAAGATGTCTCGCCGTCGTCTCCGCCGGCGCGTCGAGGTGGAGCGCGGCCTCGAAACGCCAGTTGGAGACGGCGCGCGCGGCGGGCAGGAAGAAAGGGGCGAACTCGGCCGGCGCGCCTGAGGCCGCGAGCCGCGCGAGGCCCGCGAAGGGCGGCGGCGCGAGATCGGCCGGCGCGGCGGCCAGAAACAGGCTCAAAAGCTCGACGATCATGACGGCGCGCGCCGCGGCGCGGCCTCCTGCGGGCGGATCTGCAATTCCTTCGAGGCGAGGGTCAGAAACAGGCCGAGGCGACCGACGCTGCGCGCCGCCTCGCGCCAGTTGCGCGAATCGAAGTCGATCAGCGCCAGCGCGGGCGCGGGAAACTGGCTGCGCAGACGCCGCAGCGCGGCGGCCTCGCCGAAGGCCGCAAAGGCGACAGCCGCCTCGGCGAGCCCCGGATTGTGGCCGACGAGCAGAAGGCTCGCCACCCCAGCAGGCGCGTCCTCCACGAGCGCCTGGACCGCGGCGGCGGCGGCGTCATAAAGGGTCGGCGCGACCAGGCGCGGAAAAGGGCGGTCGGCGCCCTCCTGCAGCCGCTCCAAAGTCTGCAGCGTGCGCCGCGCCGGCGACACCAGCGCGAAGTCCGGCAGGGCTCCGATCTCGGCGAGATAGGCGCCGACGCGGCGCGCGGCGTCTTCGCCGTCGGCGGTGAGACGGCGGTTGACGTCGCCCTCGCCGGCGGAGGGGACGGCTTCGGCGTGGCGAAGGAGAAGAAGCCGAAGCATGGCGTCTCGGGTTGCGGGCGCAGCGCAGGCTCGGCTGGCGGCCACAGGATCGTCACGGCCGGCAGAATAAACCGCGCCGGCGATTTTCCGAAATCGCTTCGACGCCAGGATGAGACAAAAATTCAACCCGGCCGCAAGGCGCTGGGCTTGCGCCGAATGCGATCCCGGGGCGCGGCGCCTTTCGACGCGAGACCTCAGGGCGTTTTGGTGAACTTCTCGACATTGGACGCCGCCTGATCGGTCGCCTGCCGCGACGCGTCGACGACAGAGTCGATGTTCTTTGACCAGATGTCAGAATAGGTCTTGCCCATCTCGATCGGCATCGCCGCCAGAAGCTCGGCGAAGCGGCGCGAGTGCTGCGTGAAATTCTCGAAACATTCACGCACATATTGCGTCTGAATCGCCAACATTTCGGTCACGCCGCGCGCCTGGCGCAATTTTTCGGCCGTTTCGGTGGCGTGATCGAGCGATTGGCGCGACATGGCCGCGCATTCGGTGGCAAAGGACTGAAGCGTCGCCGTCGTCTTGGAAACGGCTTCGTTGCCGCGGTCGAGGGCTTCGTCGGCGACCTTGAGGTTCGCGTCAACCATCTTGGGCTCTCCTTTTTCGCCGCTTTGACAATCGCTGCGGCGGCGATTGGTTGCGCTTGCGCGAAAACTTCAGGCGGCGTCCTGCGCGCCGCGCAGGCCCTGGGCCACGGCGGACAGGGCTTCGTTTGCGCGCGCCCCGTCCGGGCCGCCCGCCTGGGCGAGGTCGCGGCGTCCGCCGCCGCCCTTGCCTCCGAGCGCCGAGGCGGCGAGCCGCACCAGAGCCACGGCGTCATAGCGGTCGGTCAGGTCCGCCGTGACGCCCACGACCACGCCGGCCTTGCCGTCGGCGTCGACCGCGGCGATGGCGACGACGCCTGAGCCGACGCTCTGCTTGGCTTCGTCGGCGAGCGATTTCAGATCCTTGAGGTCGACGCCCGAAACCGAGCGGCCGAGGAATTTCACGCCGCCGACGAGTTCGGCCTCCGCCGTCTTTTCGCCGCGGCCCATGGCAAGCTTGCGCCGTGCGTCGCCGAGTTCGCGTTCGAGCTTGCGGCGCTCCTCGATCAGGGCGGCGAGCCGGCGTTCCGCGTCGTCTGCGGGCGTTTTGAGAAGGGCGGCGAGCGCGTCGAGCCGCGCGGAGCGGGCGTTGAGATAGCGCCGCGCCTCAGCCGCCGTCTTCGCCTCGATGCGGCGCACGCCGGCGGCGACCGCCGATTCGGAGGTGACGGCGATAAGGCCGATGTCGCCCGTGCGCGCGACGTGGGTGCCGCCGCAGAGCTCGATCGAAAAGGGCCGGTTGACGCCCTCGCCGCCGTCCGCGCGGTCCTGCGCGTAGCCCATGGAGACGACGCGCACCTCGTCGCCGTATTTTTCGCCAAACAGCGCGCGCGCGCCGGACGCGATCGCCTCGTCGACCGCCATCAGCCGGGTGACGACGGGCGCGTTCTCGACGACGGCGCGATTGGCGATGTCCTCGACGCGGGACAGTTCTTCCGGCGTGATCGGCTTCAGATGGGTGAAGTCGAAACGCAGCCGGTCGGGCGCGACGAGCGAGCCTTTTTGCGCGACATGATCGCCGAGCACGAGGCGCAGCGCCTCATGCAGAAGATGCGTCGCCGAATGATTGGCGCGCACCGCCGCGCGGCGGGCGCGGTCGACGGCGAGTTCAAGCGCCGCGCCTTCGCGGATCTCGCCCTCCTCGACGACGACGTCATGGACGAAAAGATCGCCGAGCTTCTTCTGCGTGTCGGTGACGCGGATTTTCACGCCCGGAGCGGTCATGACGCCGACGTCGCCGACCTGACCGCCCGATTCGCCATAGAAAGGCGTCTGATTGAGGATCAGCGCGCCGCTTTCGCCCTGCCGCAACGCCTCGACGGCGCGACCCTCCCCGACCAGCGCGACGACGACGCCTTCGGCCTCCTCGGCCTCATAGCCGAGAAATTCGGTCGCTCCCGTCTTTTCGCGAAGCGAAAACCAGAGGCTTTCCGTCGCCGCTTCGCCCGACCCAGACCACGCCTTGCGGGCCTCGGCGCGCTGCCGCTCCATGGCCGCGTTGAAGCCCTCAACGTCGACGCTGCGCGCGCGCGCGCGCAACGCGTCCTGCGTCAGGTCGAGCGGAAAGCCATAAGTGTCGTAAAGCCTGAAGGCGGTTTCGCCGGGGAGCGCCGCGCCCTCGGGCAGGACGCGGAGCGCCTCGTCGAGAATCGACAGGCCGCGGGCGAGGGTTTCGATGAAACGCGCCTCCTCGAGCTTCAGCGTCTCGACGACGAGAGGCTCCGCGCGGACGAGCTCGGGATAGGCCTGGCCCATCTCGTGGACGAGCGTCGGGACGAGGCGCCACATGAGCGGCTCGCGCGCGCCGAGGAGCTGGGCGTGGCGCATGGCGCGGCGCATGATGCGCCGCAAGACGTAGCCGCGCCCTTCGTTCGAGGGGGTGACGCCGTCGGCGATGAGGAAAGAGCAGGCGCGCAGATGGTCGGCGATCACGCGGCAGCTCGCCTTCTGCGGGCCGTCGGGATCGACGCCGGTGAAGCCTGCGACCGCAAGCACCAGCGCGCGCAGCAGGTCGACGTCATAATTCGAGGTCACGCCCTGCAGCAGGGCGGCGATGCGTTCGAGCCCCATGCCGGTGTCGATCGAGGGGCGGGGCAGGTCGACGCGCTCGCCCGGGGCGACCTGCTCGAACTGCATGAAGACGAGGTTCCAGAATTCGAGATAGCGGTCGCCGTCCTCGTCGGGGCTGCCGGGCGGGCCGCCCTGCAGCTTGTCGCCCTGGTCGTAGAAGATTTCGGAACTAGGGCCGCAGGGGCCCGTGTCGCCCATCGCCCAGAAATTGTCGCTGGTCGCGATGCGGATGATTTTTGAATCGGAGAAGCCGGCGATTTTCTTCCAGAGCGACGCCGCCTCGTCGTCGGTGTGATAGACCGTGACGAGCAGGCGATCCTTGGGAAGCTGGAGCTCTTCGCTGATCAGCTTCCAGGCGAGCTCGATGGCGAGCGGCTTGAAATAGTCGCCGAAGGAGAAGTTGCCCAGCATTTCGAAGAAGGTGTGGTGGCGCGCGGTGTAGCCGACATTGTCGAGGTCGTTGTGCTTGCCGCCGGCGCGCACGCATTTCTGCGCCGTCGCCGCACGCGTATAAGGGCGCTTTTCGAGGCCGGTGAAGACGTTCTTGAACTGGACCATCCCGGCGTTGGCGAACATCAGCGTCGGGTCGTTGCGGGGCACGAGCGGCGACGAAGGCACGATCTCATGGCCGTTCTTCCGGAAGAATTCGAGGAAGCCCGACCGGATTTCATTGACGCCGTTCATCTGCCGTTCCGTCGCTTTCCCTGAGCCCGAGGGCCGCTTTATTGATGGACACAGCGCAAAATGAGCGGCGCAGGAGCAAAACGCAAGCGGCGCGCCGGACAGGCCGCCGCAGAACAGGGAAAGCGCATGCGAAGCGCCCGCAGTTTGGGGAAAGCCGGCGCGTCGCGAGGGACCGGGGCCGGTCCGCTCAGTCCTCTTCGCCCTCCGACGCGACGTCGAGGATCTTGTCGGCGATCATGCCGGCGTTCTCGCGAATGGCGAGCTCGATCTTGTCGGCGATCTCGGGATTGGCGCGCAGGAACGCCTTGGCGTTCTCGCGGCCCTGGCCGAGGCGCTGGCTGTCATAGGAGAACCAGGCGCCCGATTTCTCGACCACGCCGGCCTTGACGCCGAGATCGATCAATTCGCCGATCTTGGAGACGCCTTCGCCATACATGATGTCGAACTCGACCTGCTTGAAAGGCGGGGCGACCTTGTTCTTGACCACCTTCACGCGGGTCTGGTTGCCGATCACCTCGTCATGGTCCTTGATCGAGCCGATGCGGCGGATGTCGAGGCGCACGGAGGCGTAGAACTTCAGCGCGTTGCCGCCGGTCGTCGTCTCGGGGCTGCCGTACATCACGCCGATCTTCATGCGGATCTGGTTGATGAAGATGACCATGGTGTTGGAGCGCGAGATCGAGGCGGTGAGCTTGCGCAGGGCCTGGCTCATCAGGCGCGCCTGAAGGCCCGGCTGGCTGTCGCCCATCTCGCCCTCGATTTCCGCCCGCGGCGTGAGGGCGGCGACCGAATCGATCACCAGCACGTCGACCGCGCCGGAACGCACCAGCGTGTCGGTGATCTCGAGCGCCTGCTCGCCGGTGTCCGGCTGCGAGACGAGAAGGTCGTCGAGATTGACGCCGAGCTTGCGGGCGTAGACCGTGTCGAGCGCATGCTCGGCGTCGATGAAGGCGCAGACGCCGCCGCGCTTCTGCGCCTCGGCGATCACATGCAGCGTCAGCGTCGTCTTGCCCGAGGATTCCGGACCGTAGATTTCGACCACGCGTCCGCGCGGCAGGCCGCCGACGCCGAGCGCGATGTCGAGGCCGAGGGAGCCCGTCGGCACGGTCTCGACCTCGATCGCCTTGGGATTCTTGCCGAGCCGCATGATCGAACCCTTGCCGAAGGCGCGTTCGATCTGGGACAGGGCGGCGTCGAGGGCCTTGGTCTTATCCACGGACGTTCCTTCAACGAGGCGAAGATTGGCTTGGCTCATGCGATCGGCCCTTCTGGCACAGGCGCGGCGGGGCGGCAATGCGCTCCGTCTTGGCGTCTTAGAATGTATTCTCTTTGTTCTCGTCCGCAAGTTCTTTTTATGTTCTTATCTTTCCACTTGCGGCGCCCGTTTTGCGGGAGGCTTGCGCGCGGCGGGCGAAAAGGGCCGCGCGCATGGCCGGCGGGCGCGCGCGGGACGCGAAAGACGCGCCCGCTAAGTCCGCCTGCGCAAACCGCCGGCGTGGTTAACGGCGCGCGCGGGGCGGGCCGTCCGCGGCCGGCGCTGGCGGGCGGCGCAGCTGGCGCGCCGCTTGCTTGCCGTCCGGCGCGGCGGCCTCGTCCTGGCGCCTTGTTCCAGGCGCGGCGCCGCTTTGTCGGAGACTCGACACGAAATGCGCCAAGATTCGGACAATCTGGTCCGCATGGACGATCTCGTGGGCTTCGGGGACATTCCCGAAGACGTCAACGAGATGCTTCAGAAGGGCGTCGCGCTCTACCGGCGGGACCGCGGAGCGGCCGAGCTCGCGTTCCGCCAGGCGCTCGGCCTGCGGCCCGAAGCGCTGCCGACCTATCTGTGCCTTTATAAAATCCATACCTACCAGGGACATCTCGACGAGGCGCTGGCCGTCGCGCAGGCCGGGCTCGCCGAGGCCGCGCGCCAGGCGGGGCTTGATCCCGACTGGACGGGCTGGCGCCCGGGCGAGATTTCGCCGGACGTCGACGGGCCCGGCCATTTCGCGCTTTATACTTTGAAGGCGCTCGCCTTCATCCATCTGCGCCGTGACGAGAGGGACGAGGCGCGCCGCCGCCTCGACAAGCTCGACGAGCTCGGCGCCATGGAGCGTGTCGGCGGGACGGTCATCGCGGCGCTCGCCGCCGGCGTGAGTTGACGCGCGCTCAAGCCCGCCCGGCGGCGGGACGCGCTGAACGCAAGGAGACAAAAAGCCATGTCGCAGCAGCCTGCCGTCTATGAGCGGACCTTCATTCGCGAAACCTCGGACGGCCGCAAGATCGAGGTGATCGGCCCCTATGTCTGCGTCGACGGCGATCCGGTCGCGGACGGGATGGTCGAGGTGAAGACCCATCCGAACAAGGACGCCATTCTGCACGCGCTGCCCAACGCGGCCTTCATGGCCGGGCCGATCGTGCTCGTCGCCGAGGAGGCCTCGCTGGTGCGAGGGGCCTTCGCCAAGTTCAAGCAGCCCGAGCAGAATCTCGCCCAGATCGAGAAGCGGTTCCGCGAGGCCTATAACGCCCGCGCGCGGCTCGAAGGCATCGAATAGCCGCGCGCGCCGCTCCCGCGAAACGGGCGGGGCCGGCCGGAGCGCGGGCGGCGGGCGCGGATCAGCGGATCAATAGAGCGGCGGCACGCGCAGCGGCGTGCGGATCGGCCCGATCGACAGCGCGCCGTCGCCAAGCCGCAGCGGCAGGCGGATGGTCTTCCGGGCGTCCTCCTGGCCGGGCGTGCCGCCGAGAAAGCTCGTCAGCAGCGAACCCGCCGCGATCAGCGACGGATTGACGCCGAGCGCGCGCAGCGTCGGCTCGAGCCCGACGAGCGACGCGTTCAGCGTCCCGCGCGGGCGGCGCTCCTCGTCGAGGTCGAGCGTTCCCGTCGCCTCGACGACCGCGTCCCCGCTCGAAAGCCGCGCGCCGGCGACGTCGACGCGTCCGCCGGCGAGACGCCAGCGCTCCACCCGGTCGAAGAAGCGTCCGGGCGTCGCCCAGTCGGTGCCGACCACCGTTCCCGTGACATGCGCGTCGACCGGCGCCTTGAGCGCGAGGGCCGCGGCGAGCTGCGGCGTCGACGCGCCGTCGACCGTGACGTCGAAGGCGTAGCTGCCGGCCGCTTCCGCGACCGGCGCGAGCGTCGCCCGGACGTCGCGCGCCGCAAGGTCGAGCGGCGCGCCGTCATGCGTCGCGCCCGAAAGGGTCATGGCTTCGCCCGTCAGCGCGAGCCGCGCGAAGCCCTTGGCCGTCGCGCCCTCGACGTTGAGCTCGAGCGTTTTCCAGTCGAGCGTGAAGCGGTCGCCCTGCGCCGTGCGGGCCGAAAACGGCGCGGCGATCCGCGTCGTGATGGCGCGCGGCGCGAACACGCTCGCAAAGGCGCGGAAGCCGCCGACGCTTCCCTCGAAGTCGCGGTCGAGGATCGGGCCCGAGAAGCCGAGCGACGGGCAGACGATCTCGATGCGCGTCGGAAAGCCGTCGATGCGGCGCTCCGGGCAGATCCACAGGCGCCCCGAGGCCTCCTCCTGGGCGATCCAGCCCGAAAGCGCCTGATCCGCCGTGCGGGCGGCGACGAACCAGGCCGCGGACCAGGCGGCGCAGGCGAGCGCCGCGACCGCGCCGGCGAAAAGCAATGCGCGGCCGCGCCCTCCGGTCCGCTTCGTCGCCTCCATGAACATCTCCTGGGTCGATGGCCGGGCCTGCGCCGACGGCGCCGCTTCTTGGCCTTGCGCCGATGCGGGCCGGCTGCGGGCGGGCCGGCCCGCCCGCGTCGCGCTCCGGCGGCGGGGCGCGATCTTTTCCGCGCGGCCGGCATGGTTTATAGCGCAGGCCCTTCCGGAGCAAATGGCCGCGGCGACGCCCGGCGGGGAGCGGACATGGCGGAGCCGCGCGCGGCGGACGACCTCTGGGTGTTCGGCTATGGCTCGCTGATGTGGCGGCCGGGGTTCGATTTCGTCGAGCGGCGCGACGCGACCGTGCGCGGCTACCGCCGCGCGCTGTGCGTCTATTCCCATGTGCATCGCGGCACGGTCGAGACGCCGGGGCTGGTGCTCGGCCTCGACCGCGGCGGCGCCTGCCGCGGCGTCGCCTTCCGCGTCGAGGCGGCGCGGCGCGAGGCCACGCTCGACTATCTGCGCGCGCGCGAGCAGGCGACGGCGGTCTATCGTGAAATCCTGCTGCCCGCGCGACTTCGCGGCGGCGGGACCGTTTCGGCGGTCGCCTATGTCGCCGATCGGCGCCATGTTCAATATGCCGGCCGCCTCGACCGGCCCGAGCTTGCGCGGCTCGTCCGCCAGGGCGTGGGGATCTCGGGGCCGAACGTCGAATATGTGCTGAACACCTGCGCCCATCTCGTGGAGCTCTCGATCCGCGACGCGACGTTCGAATGGCTCGCCCGCGAATTCGGCGACCCGGCCGAGACCGACGCGGCGCAGGCCGGTCGCGGGAGCGGCGGAGAAAATCAGGGCGGAAAAAAACAGGGCTGAGAAAATCAGGATGGAGAAAAGCAGGGCGGAGACCGAGATTGACCGCCGCAGTCATGCGGCCGACGCGTCGCCCGGTCATTGCGACAGGGCGTTTCGACGCGAGGCCCGACCGGAGACTTTGAGACATGAGCGAGACGGAACTGAAGCTCGTCGCGATCGCGGGGGCCGCGCCCGCGCTGGGGTCCTTCGCCGCGCTTGCGCCAGCCTGCGCCTCCGCGCGACGCACGCGCCTGCAAAGCTGGCATTTCGACACGCCGGAGCGCGCCCTGCAGAAGGCCGGCTTCGTGCTGCGCATCCGCCGTGCGGGCGACGCGATGCTCCAGACCGTCAAGACGGGCGGCGCGAGCGCCTTTGAACGCGGCGAATGGGAGGAGCCGATCGCAGCGCCCGCGCCCGCGCCGGGCGTCGCGGCCTCGCCCGACATGCTCGACTTCGAGGCGATCGCGCGGACGCCGCTCGGCGCCCTGATCGACGGGGTCCGCGCCGATCTCGTCGAGGCGTTTCGGGTCGACGTGGAGCGCGAGACCTTTGTGCTCGAAACCGAAGACGGCGAGATCGAGGCCGCCTGCGACAATGGCGAGATCGTCGCCGAACGCCGCGGCCTGCGCCAGGGCGTCGCCGAGATCGAGCTTGAGCTGAAGCGCGGCGACGCGCGCCTCCTGTTTCCGCTGGCGCGCGAACTCGCGGCCGCGGCGCCCCTGTCGCTCAGCCTCGTCAGCAAGGCGGAGCGCGGCTTTCGTCTCGCGAGGGGGATCGCCGGCAAGGCGGTCAAGGCGTCACCGCCCCGCCTCGCGCAGGAGATGACCGCGGCCGACGCCTTCGCCGCGATCTGCGAAGCCTGCCTGCACGACTTCATGCTGAACGCCGACGCGCTGCGGGCGCGGTCGGACGAAACGCCGCGCGGCGTGCATCAGGGCCGCATCGCCCTGCGCCGGCTGCGGGCCGCCTTCGCGCTGTTCCGGCCGATCGTGAAGGGCGGCGCCGGCGACGATCTGCGCGCCGAGGTGAAGCGCCTCGCCTCGCTGTTTGGCCGCGCGCGCGACCGCGACGTGATGCTCGAGGCGGCGCTCGAAGCCGGGGACGGCGACGCGGGCGCGGACGGCCGGGCCTTCGCCGACTGGCTGGCGCGGGAGAGCGCGGCCCTGCACGGGCGGATCGTCGAGGCGATCGATTCGCAGCGCTGGCGGCTGTTCGTGATCGACTTCTTCCGCTGGCTCGATCACGGCGGCTGGCGGCGCAGGGCGGCGAAGCGCCCGCTCGGCATGGCCGAATTCGCGCGCGAGCGCCTCGGCAAGCGCCGCAGGCGCCTGCTGGAGGACGGCCGCGGCGGGCTCGGCGGGCTCGACGCCGAACAGCGCCATCAAGTGCGCATCGACGCCAAGACGCTGCGCTACATGGGCGAGTTCTTCGCCGCGACGCCGGCCGTAGCCGACCCGCAGGCGATGCGCAAGTTCCTGAACGGACTTGAAGATATCCAGACCTCGCTGGGCCTGATGCATGACGAGGAGGCGCGGCTCGAGGCGCGCGCGTCCGATCTCGGGCGCTGGCGCGCGGAGGCGGGCGAGGTCGCCCCGCAGGCGATCGCCGTCGCCGAGCGCTTCTACGCGCCGCGCGAAGACGTCGAACGCCGTCTCGGCGAGGCGATCGCGGCGTTCGACAAGCTCTCGCGAGCGGACCCGTTCCGACTATCGCCGCGCCGCGAAATGCTTTAACACGCGAGAAGCGTTTCGCCCGCCGCGCCGGCTCGCTCCTTCGTCGATTGGGTCTCGAGCCGGTCTGATTGCGCGCCGGCCTGTCTCGCGTCGGCGCGGACGGCCAGGCTCCGGCCCGGCCGTCCATCGGGCTTCAACCGCATATGTGGAAATTCCCCTCGCCAGCCGCCCCCGCCGCGCCGACGCTTCCGGCGGGAGTGCGCGTCTATGCGGTCGGCGACATCCATGGCCGTCTCGACCTGCTCGACCAGACGCTCGCCCGCATCGACGCCGACATTGCGCGCGATCCGGTCGACACGCCGCTCTGCGTCTTCCTTGGCGACTATATCGACCGCGGGCCAAAATCGGCCGAAGTGGTCGAGCGGCTGATCGAGCGCGCGGCCAGCCGCCCGACGGTCTGCCTGCGCGGCAATCACGAGCTTTACGTGCCCGAATTCCTGCGCAATCCGCCGGTGCTGCGCCATTGGGGCCTTTATGGCGGGCTCTCGACGCTGCTCTCCTATGGCCTCGCGCCGAGCCTGCAGCCGACGCCGCAGGAGGAGCTGGAGCTTGCGGAAGAGCTCGACCGCGTCCTGCCGGCGAGCCACAGGCGTTTCTACGAGGGCCTGCCGCTGTCGTTCTCCTGCGGCGACTTCTTCTTCGTCCACGCCGGCGTGCGCCCGAGCGTCGCTCTGTCGCGCCAGCGCGACGAGGACCTTCTGTGGATCCGCGACGAGTTTTTGAGCTGCGCCGAGCCGTTCGAGAAGATCGTCGTCCACGGCCATACGCCGACGATCGAGCCCGAAGTGCGCTCGAACCGCATCAACATCGACACCGGCGCCTACGCGACGGGCCGGCTCACCTGCCTGCGGCTCGAAGGCGGCGACATCGACTTTCTCTAGAGCATTTTCAGTAAAAGTTGCAGACTTTTACGTTAAGAAAACACGTAAGAACAAGATGTTGGAGCGCGTTCGCGATTCGATGAACGCCGAACGCGCTCGAGCGGGCGCGCCGCGGCCGGCCGGCGGTTCCGGGCCGGGCGGCCCTGTGTGGCGCGCCCGCGGCTCGCCATGCGGATTTTATGATTGCCGAACGGCGCCGCTTGCGCCGAAGATGGAGCTTGAGCCGGAATCTGCGCCTAAGCAGTCTTTCGCACGCGAACGCTCTGGATTTTTTGGGGCGCAGCCTATTCAATCGCGCCGGCGGCGCTGCGGCTGAGGCGGCGCGCCGACGGGGGAGGAATCGATGAGCCTGGAGACGCCTCGGCCGAGGTTCGCGACCACGGCAAGCGCGCAGGGCGACGGTCTGGCCGAGGGCCCGATGGACCTGCGGATCGGCGTGTCCGCCTTCGCCGTCGCCCTCGCGGCCGCCGGCCTCTGGATGCTGGCGTCGGCTCTGCTCGCGCCGACCCCGATCGCCTTTCCGATCGACCGCCAGGCGGCGACAGCCGCGGCCGGACAGCGCGCCGGCGCGCAATGGGCGGCCTGGCTCGGCGGCGTGCGCGGCGATCTCTATGCGCGGGCCGCCTTCGCCGGCGCCGACGCCGCCTATCTCGATCGCGCCGCCGCGGCCGACCCCGCGGCCGCCGCCCGAATCGCCCAGACGCGCGCCAACGCGCTGCACGCCGTCTCGCTCGCCCCGCTCGACGGCGGGGCGTGGCTGCTGCTGGCGGAATTGCCCGCCGAAGACAAATCCGAAGCGGGCGCGCGGCAGCGCGCCGGGGCGCTGCTGATGTCCTATTTCACCGCGCCGCAGGACGACAGGCTCGCGGCGGCGCGGCTCGAGCGCGCGGTCGGCCTGTCGGCGGCGGCGAGCCCCGACCTCATGGAGTTCATGAAGGGCGATCTGCGCCGGCTGCTCGCGGACCCCGCGACGCGGCGCTCGCTCACGGCCTCGCTCGCGCCGGCCTACCGGGCGGCCTCGCCGCCCTCGCGCGAGGCCTTCGCCGCCGCGGCGGCGACGGTCGACCCCGATTTTGCGCGGGCCCTGCGCGGCGAGCCGCCGAAGTGAGCGCCGCGGCGCGGCCCCCCGCCGCCGGCCTCTTGAGCTCAGGCATTTCCAACACTCAAAACGAGAAGGCTTCACTATGAGCAAGATCAAGGTCGCCAATCCCGTCGTCGAGCTTGACGGCGATGAGATGACCAGGATCATCTGGAAATACATCAGGGATAAGCTGATTCTCTCCTATGTCGATCTTGAGCTTGAATATTACGATCTTTCGATTGAGAACCGCGACGCCACCAGCGACCAGGTGACGGTCGACGCCGCCAACGCCATCAAGAAGCATGGCGTCGGCGTCAAATGCGCGACGATCACGCCCGACGAGGCGCGCGTCAAGGAATTCAACCTGAAGCAGATGTGGAAGTCGCCGAACGGCACGATCCGCAACATCCTCGGCGGCGTCATCTTCCGCGAGCCGATCATCTGCAAGAACGTGCCGCGCCTCGTGCCGGGCTGGACGCAGCCGATCGTCATCGGCCGTCACGCCTTCGGCGACCAATATGCGGCGACCGATTTCCGCGTGCCGGGCAAGGGCAGGCTGACGATCAGGTTCGAGGGCGACGACGGCGCGGTGATCGAGAAGGAGATCTACAAATATCCGGGCGCCGGCGTGTCGCTGTCGATGTACAATCTCGACGATTCGATCCGCGACTTCGCGCGCGCCTCGCTGAACTACGGCCTCGCCTCCCATTACCCGGTCTATCTCTCGACCAAGAACACGATTCTCAAATCCTACGACGGCCGCTTCAAGGACATCTTCCAGGAGGTCTACGAGACCGAGTTCAAGGCGAAATTCGACGCCGCCGGCCTTATCTACCAGCATCGCCTGATCGACGACATGGTCGCCTCGGCGCTGAAATGGTCGGGCGGCTATGTCTGGGCCTGCAAGAACTACGACGGCGACGTGCAGTCCGACACGGTGGCGCAGGGCTTCGGCTCGCTCGGCCTGATGACCTCCGTGCTGCTCAGCCCGGACGGACGCACCGTCGAGGCCGAGGCCGCCCATGGCACGGTCACGCGCCATTACCGCGAGCATCAAAAGGGCAATTCGACCTCGACCAATTCGATCGCCTCGATCTTCGCCTGGACGCGCGGCCTCACGCATCGCGCCAAGCTTGACGACAATCCCGAACTCGCCAATTTCGCCTCGACGCTTGAAAAGGTCTGCGTCAAGACCGTGGAATCGGGCTTCATGACCAAGGACCTGGCCCTCCTCGTCGGCGCCGAGCAGCGCTGGCTCTCGACCACCGGCTTCCTCGACAAGGTCGATGAAAACCTGCGCAAGGCGATGGCCGCTTCGCCAGCCTGAGCCTCGCCGCGTCGCGGCGGCCGCGCGCTCCGGCGCGGCCGCGCCGCCAAATGCAGGCTGCGCCGCCACTTAGATTGAATGTGGGCGACGCAATATGTATAAGGGCGCCATTCGGTTCGAGGATACGGAGCACCGAGGTGGCTGCCGAGACGCTTGATGACGGCTACACGCCCTCCGAAGACGAAGCGTTCATGAATGAGCGCCAGCGCGAGTATTTCCGTCGAAAACTGCTTGCCTGGAAAGAAGATATTTTGCGTGAAAGCCGCGAGACGCTGCTCGCGCTGCAAAGTGAAAATGAAAACCATCCCGACATCGCCGATCGCGCCTCGTCGGAGACGGATCGCGCGATCGAGCTGCGCGCGAGGGATCGCCAGCGCAAGCTGATCGCCAAGATCGAAGCCGCGCTCGGCCGGCTTGACGACGGCACCTATGGCTATTGCGAGGAGACGGGCGAGCCGATCGGCCTGAAGCGCCTCGACGCCCGGCCGATCGCGACGCTCTCGGTCGAGGCGCAGGAGCGCCACGAAAAGCGTGAACGCGTCTATCGCGACAGCTGATTCGACACGGGCCCCGGACCCGCGCCGGTTTCGCGCCTGACCGAAGAGAAAGGCGCGCTCCAAAACGAAGCGCGACGCTCGGGAGGCCCAGTCCGGTCGTCTCGCCCTTTAAACGCGCCAGTCCCGCCCGCCCGTTTTCGGTTTCTGGCGCCGGCCGTCAGGGCGCGTCGGGCGCGCGACCCAGAAGACGGGCCATTTCCTCCTCAAGCGAATCCCCGAACGGATCGGCTTCGATCTTCGCCGGCGGGCCCTTCGCGTCGTCGGCGGGCGGCGCTTCGGCCTCGACCGTCTCCGGGGCGGCGGGCTCGTGCTTCGGCGCGAGCGGCTGCGGATCGCCGAGCAGGGCCTGTTCGAGCGCCGCGGCGAGATCGAAAACGGGCGCCGCCAAAGCGGGCGAAGCCGGCGCGGGGTCTTGGGCGCGCTCGTCCTGCGGCGCCGGCGCGGCGGGCTTCGTCTCGGCGGCCGGCGTGGGGTCGACGGGCTTGGGCCCGACGGGTTTGGGCGCGGGCACGGCGGCCTCCGGCGCGTCTTCCCGCGGGGCGTGAGTCGTCTCGCGCGCCGACGGTTCGGGCGCGGGCGGCGCGGCGGCGGCCGGGCGCGGATCGGGCGCGCGACGCCCCAGCGTCTCGGCGAGCTGGCGCGGCGCCGCGGTCGGCCGCAGGAAAGGCGTCGCGAGCGGCGCGCGGGGAGGCGCGGTCTTGAGGATGGGCTCGCGCGGCGGACGCGGCGGCAGGGGCGGCAAGGCCGAAGGGCCGGGCGCGCGGCGCAGGGCGGCCGGAGGCGGCGGCGC
>NZ_JBGAHM010000043.1:0-24213 GCF_044226135.1 Methylocella sp.
CCGCGCCGTCGACGTCGACGGCGCGCACATTGGCGAATTCGGCGAGCCGCAGCGCGAAGGCGCCGACGCCTGAAAACAGGTCGACGACCTTCCGCGCGCCCCGCAGGGCCGCGACGGCCTGCGCGGCGAGCGCCTCCTCGCCGGCGCGCGTCGCCTGTAAAAAGGCGCCGGGCGGCAGGGCGAGGCGCGCCTGTCCGATCTCGACGACGGGCGCGCGCGCCGTGGCGACCGCGGCCCCGTGGTTCGAGAGCCGCGCGAGATCCTGGCGCAGCGCGAAGCCGACGAGCGCGCGCGTTGCGTCGGCGCCGAGCGGCCCATGGCCGCGCAGATCGACGTCGAGCCCCGTCTCGGTCGCGGTCACGAGAATGTCGAGCGGCTTGCCGGCCCCGGCGAGCCGCGTCGCCAGCGCGCGGGCGAGCAGGGGCGCCCCGGCGAGCCGGGGCTCCAGCACCGGACAGGTCTCGATCTCGACGATGTCATGCGAGCGCGCGGCCATGAAGCCGGCGCGGGCGCGGCCGCCTTCCATGCGCGCGTGAAACACGGCGCGGCGGCGCCCCTCGCCATGGGCGTCGAGCAGGGGCTCGGGGCGCGTCTCGAGTCCGGCGCGCCGCAGCGCCTCGGCGAGCAGGCTTTCCTTCCAGCGCGCATAGGCGGCAGGAGCGAGCGCCTGCACCGCGCAGCCGCCGCAAACGCCGTAATGGGGACAGAAGGCGGCGACGCGGTCGGGGCCTGGCGTCTCGATCTCGACCAGCGTCGCGCGCGGCCCGTCGCGCTCGACGATGACAACGTCGCCCGGCAGGGCGTAAGGCACGGCGACGACGGCGCCGTCATGGCGCGCGAGCCCTTCGCCGCGCGCGTCGAGACGCTCCACGGCGAGTTTCTGGCGCAGGCTGATCATCGCCGCGCGCCGAGCAGGAATTCGAGATTGCCGTCGCCGCCGGCGATGGGCGACGCGATCACGCCGTCGACGCGCCAGCCGAGCGCCGCCGCGCTCTTGCGCAGCCGCGCGCAGACGGCGGCGCGCACGGCCGGGTCGCGCACAAGTCCTTTCGACACATGCGCCGGCCCCGCCTCGAACTGCGGCTTGATCAGCGCGACGAGCGTGGCCGGCGCGCCCGCGAGCGCGGTCGCCGGCGGCAGGACGAGGCCGAGCGGGATGAAGCTGACGTCGATGACGACGAAGCGCGGCGGCTCGGGCAGGGTTTGGGAGTCGAACGCGCGAATGTCGGCGCCTTCAAACGACAGCACGCGCGGGTCCGCCCGAAGGGAGGGATGAAGCTGGCCTCGGCCGACGTCGACCGCCGCGACATGCGCCGCGCCCCTGCGCAGGAGAACGTCGGTGAATCCGCCGGTCGACGCGCCGACGTCGAGGCAGGCGAGACCGCGCGGCTCATAGGCGAAATGATCCAGCGCGGCCGCGAGCTTGACGCCGCCGCGCGACACATAAGGATAGGGGGCCGAGGCTTTGATCTCGGCGTCAGGACGCAACGGCTCGGACGCTTTCGACAGCACGCGTCCCGCCGCCGAAACGAGGCCGGCGGCGATCGCCTCCTGCGCCTTGGCGCGGCTTTCGAACAGGCCGCGCTCGACGAGAAGGACGTCTGCGCGCAGGCGTCGGTCGCCCGGCCCCGCGGCGGCGCCCATCGTCGTCAGGCGATTCTTGCGTCGCGCCGCCCGTGCTCGACGCCGAGCAGCGCCAGAACCTTCGCGACGATGGCGGCGGCGTCGAGCCCGGCCTGCGCGTACAGCTTCTCGGGCTTGTCGTGGTCGAGGAACACGTCGGGCAGGACCATCGAGCGGAACTTCAGCGCGCCGTCGTCGAGCGCGCCGGCGTCCGTGAGCTTCTGCGCCACGAAGGAGCCGAAGCCGCCGACCGAGCCTTCCTCGATCGTGACCAGCGCTTCATGCGTCGACGCGAGGCGCATCAGCAGTTCCTCGTCGAGGGGCTTGGCGAAGCGCGCGTCGGCGACCGTGGCCGAGACGCCGAAGCTTGCAAGCTCTTCCGCCGCCTTGAGCGCCTCGGCGAGGCGCGCGCCAAGCGAAAGAAGCGCGACCTGCTTGCCTTCGCGCAGCACGCGGCCGCGGCCGATTTCGAGGATCTCGCCCGTTTCGGGCATTTCGACGCCGACGCCCTCGCCGCGCGGATAACGGAAGGCGATCGGGCCGGAGTCATGGGCTGCGGCCGTCGCGACCATATGGACGAGCTCCGCCTCGTCGGCCGCGGCCATGACGACCATATTGGGCACGACGCCGAGATAGGCGACGTCGAACGAGCCGGCGTGGGTCGCGCCGTCGGCTCCGACGAGGCCGGCGCGGTCGATGGCGAAGCGCACCGGCAGGTTCTGGATCGCGACGTCATGCACGACCTGGTCGTAGCCGCGCTGCAGGAAGGTGGAGTAAAGGGCGCAGAAAGGCTTGAATCCTTCCGCCGCGAGGCCGGCGCAGAAGGTCACCGCATGCTGCTCGGCGATGCCGACGTCGAAGGTGCGGTCCGGAAAGGCCTTCTGAAAGATGTCGAGCCCCGTTCCGCTCGGCATGGCGGCGGTCACGGCGACGATCCTGTCGTCTTTCTCGGCCTCCTTGACGAGGGCTTCGGCGAACACGGTCGTATAGGCCGGCGCGTTGGGCTTCGGCTTGACCTGCTTGCCGGTCGCGACGTCGAACATGTTGACGGCGTGATATTTGTCGTGCGTCGCCTCGGCCGGGGCGTAGCCCTTGCCTTTCTGGGTGACGACATGGACGAGGATCGGGCCCGTCTCCTTGAAGTCGCGCACGTTCTTGAGCACGGGCAGCATCTGGTCGAGGTTGTGGCCGTCGATCGGGCCCACGTAATAGATGCCGAGCTCCTCGAACATGGTGCCGCCGGCCCAGAAATTGCGGGCGAACTCCTCGGTCTTGCGGGCGCGGTCGTAGACGAAGCGCGGCAGCAGCCGGCCGAGCTGCTTGGCCGCCTCGCGCACCGAGCGATAGGCGCCGCCCGAGACGAGGCGGGCGAGATAGGACGACAGCGCGCCGGCCGGCGGGGCGATCGACATGTCGTTGTCGTTGAGGATGATGATGAGGCGCGAATGCATCGCGCCGGCGTTGTTCATCGCCTCATAGGCCATGCCCGCCGACATGGCGCCGTCGCCGATGACGGCGATGACGTTGCCGGGGCGCCCGGACAGCGTGTTGGCGACCGCCATGCCGAGGCCGGCCGAGATCGAGGTCGAGGAATGCGCCGCGCCGAAGGGGTCGTAGACGCTTTCCGCGCGCCGCGTGAAGCCAGACAGCCCGCCGCCGCGGCGAAGCGTGCGGATGCGGTCGCGCCGCCCGGTGAGGATCTTGTGCGGATAGGCCTGATGGCCGACGTCCCAGATCAGGCGGTCTTCGGGCGTGTCGAACACATAGTGCAGCGCGACGGTGAGTTCGACGACGCCGAGGCCGGCGCCGAGATGGCCGCCGGTGACGGAGACAGCGCTGATCGTCTCGTCGCGCAGCTCCTTGGCGACCTGGGCGAGGTCGGATTCGGGCAGGCGGCGCAGATCGGCCGGCGTATGAATCGTGTCGAGCAGGGGTGTCGGAGAAATCGTCACGCTGGCCTCTTGATCTTGCGGCCCTGGGCTCGCCGCCCGCGGCTCTTACAACCTTTGGGCTTAGCCGCCCTTGCGCTTTTGACGCGCCTGTCGCGGCGCGCGCCGCGGCCCTGATTCGCCGTGGACGGCCCTCTCTCCTCCCACTGCTCGCACGTCGGCGGCCGACCGGTCTCCCATCACGAAAAGGCCAGCGCCGTCAAGCTCGTCTGATCGAAGGCGATTTTGATCTTGCCTCCGCCTTCGAAGATGAATAACCAAAAATTTTGGCGCCGCAACGCGAAGAGAGAACGGCAGGGCCATTTCGTCGCAGGGCGCGGCGTTTAAGCCACAGCCTCGCGAGGTTTGGCGCCCGTTCCCGGCGCCAGTTGTTGTCTGCGCGGCGAGGCTTCGGCGGGGGGCCGGCATGGTCAAATGGGTCTATGGATTCGGCGACGGCCGCGCCGAAGGATCAAGCGAGCTGCGCGAGCTTCTCGGCGGCAAGGGCGCGAATCTCGCCGAGATGGCCAATCTCGGCCTGCCCGTGCCGCCGGGCTTCACCATCACGACCGAGGTCTGCGCCTATTATTACGCCCATCAGCGCAGCTATCCGCAGGGCCTTGAGGCGGCGGTCGCCGAATCGCTCGACCATGTCGGCGCGCTGACCGGGCGCCGCTTCGGCGACGAGGAGCGCCCGCTGCTCGTCTCGGTGCGCTCCGGCGCGCCGGCGTCGATGCCCGGCATGATGGACACCGTGCTGAACCTCGGCCTCAACGACGTGACGGTCGAGGCCATGGCCCACGGCGCCGGCGACGCCCGCTTCGCCTATGATTCCTATCGGCGCTTCATCCAGATGTACTCCAACGTGGCGCTCGGCGTCGGGCATCATGAATTCGAGGATGAGCTCGAATTCTACAAGGAGGCGCAGGGCGTCGCGCTCGACACCGATCTTTCCGCCGACGACTGGCGCAGGCTCGTCGACGTGTTCAAGGAGAAGGTCGAGGCCGCGGCCGGCCGGCCGTTCCCGCAGGACCCGCACGAACAGCTCTGGGGCGCGATCGGCGCCGTGTTCGGCTCCTGGAACAACCCCCGCGCCATCGCCTATCGCCGCATCCACAACGTGCCGGACACCTGGGGCACGGCGGTCAACGTCCAGGCCATGGTGTTCGGCAACATGGGGCCGACGTCGGCGACCGGCGTCGCCTTCACGCGCAATCCCTCGACCGGGGAAAAGGCGCTTTACGGCGAATTTCTCGTCAATGCGCAGGGCGAGGACGTGGTCGCCGGCATCAGGACGCCGCAAAGCATCACCGAGGCCGCCCGGATCGCGGCCGGATCGGACAGGCCGTCGATGGAGACGGCGATGCCGGAGGCGTTCAGGGCCTTCGTCGAGGTGACCAGGCTGCTCGAGCGCCATTACCGCGACATGCAGGACATGGAGTTCACCGTCGAGGACGGCAAGCTCTGGATGCTCCAGACCCGCGGCGGCAAGCGCACCAGCAAGGCGGCGCTGCGCATCGCGGTCGAGATGACGGAGGAGGGGCTGATCTCGCGCGAGGAGGCGATTTTGCGCGTCGAGCCCGCCTCGCTCGATCAATTGCTCCATCCGGCGATCAACCCGACCGCCGACCGGCCGGTGATCGCGACGGGGCTGCCGGCCTCGCCCGGGGCCGCGACCGGCGAGATCGTCTTCACGGCGGAGGCCGCCGAACAGCTCAAAAGCATCGGCCGCAAGACCATTCTCGTGCGCGTCGAGACGAGCCCCGACGACATCCACGGCATGCATGCCGCCGAAGGCATATTGACGACGCGCGGCGGCATGACCTCGCACGCCGCCGTGGTCGCGCGCGGCATGGGCAAGCCCTGCGTCTCGGGCGCGGCGGCGCTGCGCGTCGACTATGGCGCGGGCACGCTGACAGTCGGCGGCGAGGTGTTCCGCAAGGGCGACGTGCTGACGATCGACGGCGGCGCCGGCCAGGTCATCAAGGGCGAGGTCAAGATGAGCCGCCCGGAGCTGACGGGCGAGTTCGCGACCCTCATGAAATGGGCCGACGAGACCCGCCGCATGGAGGTGCGCGCCAACGCCGAGACGCCGCAGGACGCGCGCGTCGCGCGAAAGTTCGGCGCGCAGGGGATCGGGCTCTGCCGCACCGAGCACATGTTCTTCGACGCCGAGCGCATCAACGCCGTGCGCGAGATGATCCTCGCCGACACGCCAAAGGGCCGGCGCGCCGCGCTCGACAGGCTTCTGCCGATGCAGCGCGACGATTTCATCGAGCTGTTCGGCATCATGGCCGGGCTGCCGGTGACGATCCGCCTGCTCGACCCGCCGCTGCATGAGTTTCTGCCGCAGACCGAGCATGAGATCGCCGAGGTGGCGAGGGCGCTCGGCCTCGACGCCGACAGGATCCGCCGCCGCCTCGCCGAGCTGCGCGAGGTCAATCCCATGCTGGGGTTTCGCGGCGTGCGCCTCGCGATCGCCTTTCCCGAGATCGCCGACATGCAGGCGCGCGCCGTGTTCGAGGCCGCGGCCGAGACCCAGGCCCGCTCCGGCGCGCCGACGCGGCCCGAGATCATGATTCCGCTCATCATCGCGAAGGCGGAGTTCGACATGGTCAAGCGCCAGATCGACGCCGCCGCCGCCGCGGTCGCGGCCGAGACCGGCCAGGCCGTCTCCTATACGGTCGGGGCCATGGTCGAGACGCCGCGCGCGGCGCTGCGCGCCGGCGAGATCGCCGAAAGCGCCGAATTCTATTCCTTCGGCACCAACGACCTGACCCAGACCTGCCTCGCCCTTTCGCGCGACGACGCAAGCTCCTTCCTTGGCCGCTACGTGGGGGCCGGGCTGCTGCCGGGCGACCCGTTCGTGACCATCGACCGCGAGGGCGTCGGCGAACTGGTTTCGATCGCCGCCCAGCGCGCCCGGGCCGTGCGTGAAGACATCAAGCTCGGCATCTGCGGCGAGCATGGCGGCGATCCGGCCACCATCGCCTTCTGCGAAGAGCTTGAACTTGACTATGTGTCGTGCTCGCCGTTCCGCGTGCCGATCGCCCGGCTCGCCGCCGCGCAGGCGACGGTCCGGGCGAAGCGCAGGACCGGGCCCTGAAGCCGCGCGCTACGGCTTCGGCTCGAAGGCGGGCGAGGCCATGCGCGACGGCCGCGTCATGTTCTCGACGCCCAAAAGGTCGGCGAGCTGCGTCTCGCTCATGAGCCCTTCCTCGAGCACGATATCGGCGACGCGGCGGTTCTCGACGAGCGCGCGCCGGGCGATGCGCGAGCAGGCTTCATAGCCGAGCATCGGCGCAAGCGCGGTCACGAGGCCGATCGAGTTCTGGGCGAGGTCGAGGCAGCGCTTGCGGTCGGCCTCGATTCCGACGACGCAGCGCTGGTTGAGCGTCTCGACGGCGTTGGCGAGCATCCGCAGCGAGGTCAGAATCGAATAGCCGATGGTCGGCTCGAAGGCGTTGAGCTGGAGCTGTCCGCCTTCGGCGCATAGCGTCACGGTCAGGTCGTGGCCGATGACGAGATAGGCGGTCTGGCTCACGACCTCCGGGATCACCGGATTGATCTTGCCCGGCATGATCGAGGAGCCCGCCTGCGCCGCCGGAAGCCTGATCTCGCCGAAGCCGGCGCGCGGGCCCGAGGAGAGCAGGCGCAGGTCGTTGCAGATCTTGCTGAGCTTGACGGCGATCCGCTTGAGCACGCCCGAAAAGGTGACGAAGGCGCCCATGTCCGAGGTCGCCTCGATCAGATTGGCGGCGAGGACGAGGCGCTCGCCCGACAGCCGCGCGAGTTCGGCGACGGCGAGCGAGGCGTAGCGGGGATCGGCGTTGACGCCGGTGCCGATGGCGGTCGCGCCGAGATTGACCTCGCGCAGCAGGCTCGCCGCCTCGCCGAGGCGGTCGACGTCTTCCCGGACGGTCACGCCGAAGGCGTCGAACTCCTGGCCGAGCGTCATCGGCACCGCGTCCTGAAGCTGGGTCCGGCCGATCTTCAGCACGTCGCCGAATTCGACCGCCTTCGCCTTGAAGGAGAAGGCAAGGTCCTGCAGCGCCTGCGCGAGGCGCTCGGAGGCGAACACGACGGCGAGGCGCAGGGCGGTCGGATAGGCGTCGTTGGTCGACTGCGCCATGTTGACGTCGTCGATCGGGTGGATCGCGGCGTAGTCGCCGCGGCGGCGCCCGATCAGCTCCAGCGCGACATTGGCGATCACCTCATTGGCGTTCATGTTGGTCGAGGTGCCGGCGCCGCCCTGGACCGCGTCGACCACGAACTGGTCGGCGAACCGCGGTTGCGTCGCGACCGCCTCGCAGGCCCGCTCAATGGCGTCGGCGCGGGCGGGCTCCAGATGGCCGAGGCGCCGGTTGGCGCGCGCCGCCGCCTGCTTGACGAGGGCGAGCGCGCGCACGAGCTCGGGGAAATGCCCGACCGGCACGCCTGAAATCGGAAAATTGCGCACGGCGCGCAGCGTGTGGATTCCCCAATAGACGTCGGCCGGAATGTCGGCCTCGCCCAGAAGGTCATGCTCGCGCCGCGTGCGGGCCGGCGCGAGGTCGAGCGTGCGCGTCGTCGCGACGGCGACGGAATCGTCAACCGGAGGCTCCACGCCCCGGATTTCAAGAAGGTCGAGAGCGGCGTCCATCATGGCGCTAGGTCCGATGTTGCGGCGCATAAGAAAACGGAAGCGGACATGTGGTCCGGTTTCGATGCTCGGCCGCCGAGCTTTCGAAACAGTGAAGAACTGGCCCAAATATAGGGTCTGCGCGCGAGTCAGATGCGTGATCGAGCACATTTGACGGCAAAAAAGCCAAAAAAGAGGGGCGCCCGAAGACGCCCCGTTATTTTGCGTTGCGAAATAAACAGGCTCAAACAGCTTCGCGACGCGCCCTATCTGCGCCGCATCGCCTCGGCGAGGGCCGCCGCCAGCGCGCCTTGCCCCTTTGCGGGCGCCGCGTCGTCGCGCGCCGGCCGGCGCTGCGCCCGCGTCGCGGGCTCGAAGCGCGGCCCCTCGGCGGCGGGGCCCGGCGCCTCCTTGCGCATGGTGAGCGAAATGCGCTTGCGCTTCAGGTCGACGTCGAGCACGCGCACCTTCACCACATCGCCGGCCCTGACCACCTCGGACGGGTCCTTGACGAAGCGGTCGGCGAGCTGGGACACATGAACGAGCCCGTCCTGGTGCACGCCGACGTCGACGAAGGCGCCGAAATTGGCGACGTTGGTCACGGTTCCCTCGAGCGTCATGCCGGGCCTGAGCGCCCCGATGTCGTCGACGCCCTCGGCGAACGTCGCCGTGCGGAACTCGGGGCGAGGGTCGCGGCCGGGCTTCTCCAGTTCGAGCAGGATGTCGCGCACGGTCGGCAGGCCGAAGCGCTCGTCGACGAATTTCGCCGGGTCGAGCGATTTCAGGAGGCGCGAATCGCCCATCAGCGCGCGCAGGTCGCGCCCGCAGGCCGAAACGATGCGCCGCGCCACGCCATAGGCTTCAGGATGCACCGAGGAGGCGTCGAGCGGCTCGTCGCCGTCGCGGATGCGCAGGAAGCCGGCGCTGAGTTCGAAGGCGCGCGGGCCGAGGCGCGGCACCTCCATCAGGGCGCGGCGCGTTCTGAACGCGCCGTTCCGGTCGCGGTGCTGCACGATCGCCTGCGCCAGCGAGGCCGACAGACCCGAAACACGCGAGAGAAGGGGGGCCGAGGCGGTGTTGATGTCGACGCCGACCGCGTTGACCGCGTCCTCGACCACGGCGTCGAGCGCGCGCGCGAGCTTCGCCTGATTGACGTCATGCTGGTACTGGCCGACGCCGATCGCCTTGGGCTCGATTTTCACGAGCTCGGCGAGCGGATCCTGAAGCCGCCGCGCGATCGAGGCCGCGCCGCGCAGCGAAACGTCGACGTCGGGCATTTCGGCCGCCGCCTGCGCCGAGGCCGAATAGACCGAGGCGCCCGCCTCGCTGACCACCACCTTGGTCGGCTGCGGCGCGGGCAGGGATTTCAGCACGTCGGCGGCGAGCCGGTCGGTCTCGCGGCTCGCGGTGCCGTTGCCGATGGCGATCAGGCCGACGCCATGTCGGGCGATGAGGCGGCGCAGCTCGGCCTCGGCGCCGACGACGTCGTTGCGGGGCTGGAAAGGATAGATCGTCGAGGTTTCGACGAGCTTGCCGGTCGCGTCGACGACCGCGACCTTGACGCCCGTGCGGATGCCGGGGTCGAGCCCCATGGTGGCCTTCGCGCCGGCCGGGGCCGCGAGCAGCAGATCCTTGAGGTTGCGCGCGAAAACCTCGATCGCCTCAGCCTCGGCGCGCTCGCGCAGCGCGTTCATGAGGTCGAGCGACAGATGCAGCGAGAGCTTGGCGCGCCAGGCGAAACGAGCCGTCTCCATCAGAAAGGCGTCGGCCGGGCCGTTCTGCGGCGCGATGGAATAATGGCGCGCGATCATCAGCTCGACGGGCTTGAACGGCCCCTCGCTGTCGGCGTCGACTTCGATGTCGAGCGTCAAAACGTCCTCGTTGCGTCCGCGCAGCATGGCGAGCGCGCGATGGCCGGCGACGCCGCTCCAGCGCTCGACATGATCGAAATAGTCGGAGAATTTCGCGCCCGCCTCCTCCTTGCCCTCGACGACGCGGGCGCGCAGCGCCGCCTTGTCGCGCATATGGGCGCGCAGCGCGCCGACGAGCTCGGCGTTTTCGGCGAAGCTTTCGGCCAGGATGTCGCGCGCGCCGTCGAGCGCGGCTTTGGCGTCCAAAACTTCGGGGCCGAGATAGGCCGCGGCGAGCTCCGCCGGGATCGCGCGGCGGTCGGCGAGCAGCGTCTCGGCGAGCGGCCCGAGGCCGCGTTCGCGGGCGATCTCCGCCTTGGTGCGGCGCTTGGGGCGGAAGGGAAGATAAATGTCTTCAAGCTCGGCCTTGGTCGCGGCGGCGGCGATCCTGGCTTCAAGGTCGGGCGTCGCCTTGTCCTGCGACCTGACGCTTTCGAGAATGGCGGCGCGGCGCGCCTCGAGCTCGCGCAGATAGGCGAGGCGCTCTTCGAGCAGGCGCAGCTGGCCGTCGTCGAGGCCGCCGGTCGCTTCCTTTCGGTAGCGCGCGATGAAGGGGACCGTGGCGCCCGAATCGATCAGCTCGATCGCGACCCTCGCCTGCTCGGGCCGTGCGGAGATGTCGGCGGCGATGGCTTCGACGATGCGGTCGGCTGCGGTCATTTCGGCGTCCAGGCGGGATTCGGGGCGCGCACCTTAGGGCAGGGGCCGGGCGAAGCCAATCGTTCGGGATGCGGGTTGCGCTGGCGTCGATGACGGTTATATTGCGCGCCGATTCGCAAGGTTCCCGCGCCGGCCGCCGGGCTCCGAAACGAATT
This sequence comes from Methylocella sp., assembly GCF_044226135.1. Classification (NCBI taxonomy): domain Bacteria; kingdom Pseudomonadati; phylum Pseudomonadota; class Alphaproteobacteria; order Hyphomicrobiales; family Beijerinckiaceae; genus Methylocella; species Methylocella sp. Next base: position 10,898 of record NZ_JBGAHM010000043.1, read on the forward strand.
GAGCGGAGGGGTGGCCGAGCGGTTGAAGGCGCACGCCTGGAAAGTGTGTATACGGGAAACCGTATCGCGGGTTCGAATCCCGCTCCCTCCGCCATCCCACTGCTTTAACGCGTCTCTTGACCCTGCGCGGACGCAGAAATATCCAAACAATTCCAACACATTGCCGACTCGACCTCTGCACTGCCGGCAGTCGGTCTCCGGCCCGGTTTTCTCCGTTTTCGCGTTTTCTCTCCGTACCTGTGGACTTTCGCGTTGGCAGTACGGAGCGATTAACCGTTTGAAATTGCTAGCAGTTTCCGAGACCCTAGCGCCACATGAATTTCTTTGGTGCAGAGGGTGAGGAAAATGCAATAAAAATACGGAGCAGCGTGCAATCCGCCGGCCTCGTCAATGGAAAATCGACTCAAACCATCAAGCTCACCTGCATCAATAAAGACCGGCGAACTCGCTACTCCGCCGCCTGCAGTAGCTCGACTTGCCGCGTGAGCGATCGGACAACTGCTTCCATAACAGGAGGGCAGACGCCGTTGCCTAGGATCTTGATCCGGTCCCGTCGCGAGCCGAGGGACAGGATATAGTTCGCTTCAAAGCCCATGGCCCGCATGAGTTCAGGCACCTGAAGCATCCGAAGCATCGGTGTTCGCCCTTCCCACGTGACGAGGCCGAACCGGTCAAGTGTCGTAAGAGTACGCAGTGGACGATCAAGACGCTGCCAGCCACCGCTACCATCCGAGCCGTAGTAGACGATGAGAAAGGGTTTCCCCTTGCCGAGCTCGCCGATGGCCCGTTCCGCCCGGACCAGGGTATCAGGAGCACGGCGATCGGAATACAGGGGACGAGATTTCCAGGGTCCATCAAACTGGATCACATCGGCTGCTCTGCGCAAACGACGCCCCTTCCTCAAGGGCTCCACCGGAACAGGAACAGCCTCCCGGTCGCAAAGCAGGAAGAGACGCCGGCGTGTTTGCGGGACACCGAAATCGGCGGCATCGAGCACCTGCGGAAGAACATTATATCCTAGTGTGCGGAGCTCATCGATGAGCGGCGTATACCCATGCCAGCTGCGCATCTGGACGACATTTTCAAGGACAATCCAGCGCGGCTTCAGCTTTTCAGCGAACCTGATTACATAGTTTGCAGTCCGCTTACTGTCCTCATCGCGTGGTCGGCTGCCCTTGGCGCACGTATGGTTCGTGCACTCAGGAGAGGCAAGGATCAGGTCAATGTCCTCTATGTCTCCGAGAAGAGAGGGACATGAATCTTCATTGAGCGTGGTCTGTATGACCCGGGCTTCGGGGAAATTGGCCCGGTAGGTTTCCACGGCGACAGACCATGCGTCGACCGCGCAAGCGATCTCCGCTTGCGCGCTACGTGCGCCCCAGCTGCTTCCGCCGCCCCCGCAGAAGAGATCCAGCACCCTCGGTTTCATGATTCTTCGTTACCAGGTTCTCGGTTTCCTGGCCAGGCAGCAAATGCATCGGATGCTCCTGTTCCGAATTGCTGCAGCACTCTGGACACACAGGCTTGGATGTCCGCCGCGACTTGGTGTTCCCAGAGACGCACGACCTTCCATCCCATATGTCTCAGGCGGCGGCGGTTTCGGAGATCGCGACGGCGATTGCTGTCGATCTTAGCTTCCCACTTCTCCGACAGTTTGTCCCGCCACTGGGAAAAGCGCCAGCCGTGCCAGAAGTCTCCGTCCACAAAAACCGCGACCTTCTCTTCCCGGAATACGAAGTCCGGCCGCCCTGGCAGGTCGCGCGCATGGCTTTCCCACGAAAGGCCGGATTCTGCGAGCGCAGCGGCCATCCTTTGTTCAGGGCCGGTATCCTTCCCCTTGATCCGCGCCATGACCGCGCTGCGCTTTTCCGGGGACATGATATCGCCTTTGTGGCGTCGCGGCCCTGGCGAGGGGATGCCTGTCATGGCGCGCTGTCCCCGAGCGAGTCCAGCCAAGCGTTCACGGATTCGCGCGTCGGAATCCCTTTTTCTTTCAGGATCCTGATGATGTCTCCTCCGGAGATGACAATGATCGGATGCCCGTCTTCCTTGATCTCTTCATATGCCTGGGCGTTAACCCAGGATGTCGTCACCAGCACACCGAATTGCCGGTGGCGAAGCCTGGAAATCAGCCGGGACAGCTCTTTTACACCGACCGACCTCGAAGGGTTGTAGCACTTCGCTTCCATCGAGAAATCCACCAGTACGGACGAAGTGCCGCGGCCGATCAGGTATTTCCCGACCGCGTCCCGACCGCCGTCGCGAACGGGACGCGTCAGATCGACAGACACGATGCCCTCGCCGAGGAACAGTCGCACGATCTCGGCGGCACAAGCCTCAAAAGCGTAAGGATGGGACGAAAATCTATTGAGGATGAGCCCAAGAAGATCGTTGTCCGTCCCCGATGGGAGTTGCTCGCTCCTGCTCCGGATTTCCAGGGAACGCACTGCCTTTAGCGGATGGGCACGTCCCGTGGTATTCCATTCACGCCAAACCTGCGGTGCAGCCTGCCGCCATGGGCCATCTGCCTGCAAGATCTTGAGCCAAGACCTCGAGAGATTCTGAACGTCGATGATCGTGAATTTCGCTTGATAATTCTGGAACCGCCTGCCTTGGGTGGTCTTCCATACGGCGACTAGATCATCCAGCGGGGAGAGACCCGCGACGCCGGGGACAGCCAATCCCTTGAAGATCATGTCCCGGTATTGCCCGGCACTGGCGAAGACCAGTACCGGAGGAATGGAATCGCGTTTCCGGGTATGCAACGCCTCAAACATGTTCCGGAGCAGCAGGTTGCCGTACCGGGGCGTGTCATGCAGTTCGCGCCCGGGCTTCTTATTGTCTCCGAAGTACGTAAAAACGCCGGTTTCATGGTCGAGATTGTCCGGCCATTCTGGATCGTCCATGCTGGTCGTAAGCACGACAAGCCGTGGCCTCTCCCGGGAACCTAAAATCCTGAAACCTCCCTGGTTGCTTACACCAAGCAATGCGGGCAGAGGGTCGTCCCCGGCATTCCCGTTCCGGCGTCCTTCATACACGGCATCTATAAAGAGATCTGCTCCCGCAAGTTGGTCTGAGGAAATAACCAGCATTCCCGTGACCTCATCGCAGTTCAGGGATGCCGATGAGAGGCTCGGAGAAAGGCGCCCGGAGCACCGCTTCCCAGCACTCCACCTTCTTGGCCCATTCCGAAATCATCCTGCCGTTGGCGCCCTGATGAAGCGCGTCGTTCACTTCCCGTGCCCAGACCTGGATCTGCTCCTGGAACTGTGCGGAAATGCCCTGCTTCTGCCAGATCTTGTCGAGATCGAGCCGGTCGCCAAGCCGTTCGGAGAGAACGGACACGGTATAGGCTGCGACATTGGCCTGGAAGGCCGGGAACATCGGACGGATCAGCTTGTGTGCCGTCTTGAACAGAATCGCCTTGGCGACCATCTGCTTCCAGGCGGCGACATCCGGCAGCGGCATCTCCGGGTGATCCTCCCCGTTGGAGAAGCCGGCCATGAAGCGCTCAAAGTTCTTCTGCGCACCGAAGCTGACGTGGTGGGGCTTGCGATCCCAGGCATTGAGGAATTTCGCCAAGTCCGTCTTGGTGATCTTGCGCGACGAGGGAATGTCGGTCTTTAGCTTGCGGAGCTTTGCCGGCGTGGTGCCGTCCCGAGCCATCATGGTATTGTAGCTGCCGGCCGCGCGCTCGTAGAACCAGCGGCTTGTGCCGTCCGGACAGTAGGTCGCAAGGGAAAGCTGCTCGATCTTGACGTGGAAGGGCTTGTTGGCCGAGAGGTCGGACAGCTTCACCGCATTCTGACTGTTGGCGTATTTCGAGATGTCGGAGATGAGCCCTTCCTCTCCAGCGGGATCGTTGGCGCGCAGCACGATGATCTTGGCTGGAACGCGGACGCGGGAAATGTTCGTCTCCGGGGCCTTTTTTTTCGTGAAGTAGAGAGAGGCCGTCGTCTGGCCGCCGTTCACAACCTGCATGCCCTTGAGCCATAGGATGCCCGGCGCGCCGTTTTCAGCCTGCCCCATGTGCATCTCGTCGGCGACGAGGACAATACCATTGTTGTAGGCCATGAAACGCTCGGGCGCTTTCTTCAGCGTCTCGCTGATGCCCTTGTTCACCTTGCCCGTGGCGCTCAGAAACGAGCGGACGTTGGCCTCCAGAAGGCGTGCGCCGTATTTCTCGTAGATGAAGCGTAACGCCTCGCCGGGGATCGCGGTCAGGGCATAGTCATAATCCGTCATTTCACCCGGCACATAGACGCATGGCAGTGCGCCGCCCGATACCTCTGCGAAATTGACCACCAATTCGTCGCGCGGCTTGCCCTCCGACCAGTGACGCCACAGGCGCTCGATATCCATGACCTCCAGTTTGACCGTCTTATCCTGCACCTCGCGCGTCTTGAAGTTCTTGGCCTTGGCCTGCCGGTCGGTCAGCACATAGATGCGGATCTGATCAAGGTTCGGATAGACATCCTTGATGGTGTGCGCGACCGCATAGGCGTCGTTGGACTGATCCATCGTGCCGGCAAGACGACCCTGCGCGCAGCGAGCAAGGAAACGCAAGCACTGCTCCGCGGCTATCTTGGTCTCCGAGTCCGGAATCGGAGTGATGGTCTCGACATCCGCATAGAGGCTCACGAACAGATCGAGCTGATCAGCATCCTCGGAAACCGCATAGCCGCTGAGGCGCAGCCGGGCATTGCCGACGGTTACCTCGTAGTGACACGCCTCCGGTTCGAAGGTCATGCCGATCTCGGACATGTGCTCCATGACGACCTCGGTGAAGACCGTCTCCTCGTAGGGGTAGGAGCCGCCAGGCACGGCAAGGCGATCGGCGATCGCCTCCTTCACTTCCGCCCGCGTCTGCAAGAGAAATTCATCAAGTTTCATTCAAGCCACCCCGAGAAGTTCAAGCGCGCGTGCAAGGCCGATGTCGGACGCCCCCGCTAGATCAAAATCGATTTCGTAGCGGGCCTTGCGGATGGCGGGATGCACATGCGCCCGCGTGAGGCGCGGAAAGCCGTCGCCTACCTGCATGACGGCGGTGGAAACGTGCAGGAAGTGCCTCGCATACCGCTCCGCCGCCGGACTCAAAAGTCCGGCCTGCATTAGGCGTAGATCGAACAGGTCGAGTGCTGCCTGGTTGCCGCCGAGTTTCTCGCGGATCGCGTCGGCCTTGGCGGGCAGCGTCATGCCCGACGGACCGAGGGCAAGGCGCACGGCGGCGAGGAAGAGCGGCTGGCGCAGACTGTCGTCGAGCTGTTCGAGAGAAGAGATGGTTGCAGGAAAGCCGCCCACCGCAAGCGTTGTCTTTACCTCGATACTGCCGCTTCCCGGCATGAAGTCCTGCAAGCCGTCGAGCGGACCCTGCCAGTACTCGATTACGTGCCTCTCGGGCATTCCTATCTCAATCATGCGATCGATGAGAACGAGTTCGCCGAACAGGCCGAGTTCCGCCTCGGCGGAAAGTACCCCCTCTCTGTGGCGGTCCATGAAGTCCTGCCAAGCCCGGATGCGCGAAAGGAAACTGTGAAGCAGTGCGTTCTCGTCCCGCGTTGTACCATCCTCGATGAGCCGGAGCAGATCTTCCGCCATCATGGCGAAGAGTTCCGGACTGCCTCCCGGCCTGCGGGCAAGCGCCACCCGGAAACGGTCACCGCCCGTTAAATCGGCGGGAAGGCGGGAGACCTCGAAGCCGTGCCCCTGTGGCAGTTGGGAATCAGGAACCGCGTTGATGTTGCGGAAGCCGACCATGAGGGCCTCCTCGTCGCCCGGCAGGCGACGTCCCGCGAACAGCACGCACGGCGCTGTAGTGGCGACTGGTATGGTCTTCCACCCCTCACTGTCGTGACCACCAGAGAGCGCGCGCCATGCCGCACGCAGGTCGTTCATGTCAGTTGGCACCGCCATATTCCTGTTCCCAATAGATGTTGTTCACGCGGTACCTCACACGCACACCGGTTTCGCTGGCGGGGAAGCTGACGGCAAAGCCGATGACGGGCGGTGCATCGGCGGGCAGCTTGGCATCTGGACCGGCCAGCGCCGGATCGATGGCATAAAGAAACAGGACGCCGCACTCTTTTGGACGAACCTTCCGGATGGCCGGACCGTTCGGCGCGTCCGGTTCGTTACGCCCCTCATTGCGACCGGGATCAGCGCGGAAAGCGCGCCGCGCTTCATCGAGCGCCCGAATCCACGCCGCCTGGTCGAGGTCGATCGCCTCGTCACGCGGGGACATGAGGCGTCGGATGGAGTAGCGGTCCGGATGCCGTCCATGCGCGGCGCGCCGGAGCGCCCGAACAGTAATCCCATCCCCGAAGGGAACCGCTTGCCCTTCGCCACCACCGATCAAGGCAACCGTCCAGCGTGTCAGTTCTCCGCTTGGGATGAGGGAGCGGATAAACTCTGCCAGCAGCGCGCTGTTTGCCTTGCGGGCCTCGGGATGGCCGCGATAGCCATCGAGGAATCCTGCCACGTCATCGGCGGATACATCGTTCCACAGATGGCCTTCCCATTCGTGCACCGAACCATTTCTCGGGCGACTGGGATTGGTTTCAGGTGTGCCGAGCGATGCGACCAGTCGCCGGGTCACTTCGAGATTCCGCTGAAGAATAACCGGCTCGCGGTGGAAGTTCACGGTTTCGGAAAGGCCGCCGCTGAAGGAAAGTTCAAGATTCCTGGCGGTACGCATCTTGATGCTGGAGGTCACCGTCAGCACGGGGTGGGACTGCACCTTAAGGCCATATTCGCGCGGGGTGGCGCCGCTCGCCGCCATGAAGTCGAACTCCTCGCGCAGTTCCTCCGAGGCATCGGCAATGTGCTCGAACCATTCAACCAACTCGCCGGTTGTGTAGAGGCGACCGAGGTCGAGATAGCCCGGCCGGTAGCCGAACCAGCGACCCATCTGCATCAGCGTGTCGTACATCTTCGAGGCGCGCAGGAAGTAGCTGACTGTGAGCCCTTCGAGGGTGAGACCGCGCGCCAGCTTGTCGCCGCCGATGGCGATCACCTTGAGTCCCATTTTCTGGTTCTCGGCATAGTCGAGGGCATCCTTGGCGGTGCCGTTGATCATGCGCACCTGGATGTCGTCCATGGCTTCTGCCAACAGTGGCTCCAACTCCTCCCAGGTCGCCCCCGTGAAGCTGCCGACCTCATCGGGCATTTCCGCCGCCATGGCGGCAGTGGTCGGCACGAAGTCGCGCTCCCAGAGCGATCGCAGGGAGGCAAGAATCTCCTCATGTCCTCCGGTTCTTCGATGCAGCCGCTGCCGAAGATGACGCACGCGTTCTTCGGCCTGGGCATGAACGGCTCTCTGGACGGAGGTGTAGCGGGTCACATGTACGAGCATCGAGCAGTGCTCCGCTTCCTGACCGCGCAGCCGCCGCAGGGCGCAGGCAAGGACGAAGGCGTCGATGGCCTCGTTCAGAGAGGTAGGCAGTTCGTTCTGCCCTTCGTACAGGGGGAAATGGCCGTTCTTGTGCTTTGTCGGCATCCAGCCTTCAAAATCCGCCACGTGCCGCACCAGAGGCAGGCCGCTGCTGCGTCCCGTCTCGGCGCGTGTTCCGAACACCCTGGCCGGACCGACATAGTTCGAGGGCGCCGCGAGATTGATGATGAAGGCGGAGGGGAAAAGGTCAGGCCCTTCCTCGCGGGTGGCAGCCTGCTCATGGATGAAGATGTTGGCGAAGGGGGTCGCCGTGTATCCGACACAGGCCGAGCGCGAGAAGCTGTGCAGGATGCGCCGGACGAGCCGGTTGATGGCCGTCGGCTCATGCTCTTCATCCGGCCTGCCGTTTTCGTCAAAAGCCATCTCCCTGGTATCGACGCTGGCGTGATCGGCTTCGTCGTCGATCAGCAGGAGCGGCAGGTTGGTGACGAGGCGTCGGCCGGTCTCCCTGTCGTGGGTGTTGGCCACATGGTTGCGGATCCAGCCAAGCAGACGGGTCAGGACGGTCTTGTTCTTCTTGACGACAAAGAGCCAGGGACGCTGCTCGGGCGTAATGCCGAGATTGCGGGCGATCTTCGTGCTGAAATCCCCCTTTTCGGTGCGGGTGGTGGCGAAGTTCGGTCGGATGAGCGGGTCGGCGTCAATCTCCCCAACGCCGATCAGTTCGAGGGTTTCATCGTCGAGGACGGTGGTCTTGAAGCCGAGGAAGGCTTCATCCAGGCGCATCTGCGTCTGGGAGCGCAGATTGTTGTGCAGGCCTGCCAACACGATGATGATCTTGTAGCCGGCATCGGCCGCCTTGCAGATGAGACCACTGTAATGGCTGGTCTTACCAGATTGCACATGCCCGACCACCAGACCGCGCCGATCCCATGGCCCCTCGCGTTCCGGATCCTCCAGCAGGGCAAGGACGGAATCGGTGGAGCGGTCGAGCGCATCGACCGCCTTGATGGACAGCTTGCGCTCCAGCCACTCGCGATAGCGTTGCCAATAGCGCCAGTCCTGCTTGCGCACGGCCGTCAGCCAGTCCTTGTGGCCTTCATTGTTCTGGAGCGTGGCATCCTGGCCGATCCACAGGCTGAAACGGCGGATGAGTTCATCCGTTGCCGCCTGTCGGTCATGGCCCTCGCGCCATTTCGGGTTCATCGCGAGAACAAGATCAATCTTCTCGCCGATCAGGGCGGGCGTGATGACCGCCTTGTCCTCCTCGTCGAGCAGCAGTTCCTGTACGAGCTTGATGATCCTCTGATCAGTCGCGGATGCCATCATGTTCTCCCTGGTGTGGATCATCGGGAAGAGCCGCGACGAGATCCGGGTAGCTGTTGAAGGGTTCTGTGTGGAGGAGTTGCTCCCGCGCGAGCTGCGGCGACACGCCCTTGCGCAAGACGAGATTGCGGTACATCACCATCAGCACGGTGCGCGCTTCCGACGGCGGCTCACCGGCAAAGCCAGTGCGCGGCGTCTCCCGTCCTTCCGTCGTATCGAGCCAGATGCGCTGCACCGGCACCGTCTCCTCGATCACCCGCAACATGGCGCGGATGGGAGCGGCAAGATCGCCCGCCTCGTCGAGCACCAAGCGCACCGCGGGATGCTCACGGTCGATGCGGTAGCGCATGCCGTTCGCCGCATGCTCGGCCTGCCATGCCTGGGCCACAGGGCGGCTGCCGCCAACCGCCACCGGCTGGCCGCGATGGGCGAAGACGCGACGCGCCCGGGCGCGCGTCTCCTCCGCCAATTTCGTCAGATGCGCCCGCAGGCCGACCGGCGGGCTGGCCGTTGATTTGCGGATGTCGATCTTCCAGTCAGCATCGGCGGAATTGGGGATGTCGAGCCGCAGCCGAGCCAAGCGGTGCGCCTCTTCCTTGGTCCAGGCGCGCCCTTGGCCGAGGCCGAGCCAACTTCCGGCGAGCAGAAGTCGCCGGTTGCGGTAGACATAGAATCCCTGCTGCGCCGTCCAGCCATGCGGCCCCGCCGCCGATTGTTCCTGCTGCCCGGTCAGGTGATCCTTGTGCGGAAGGACATGGCATTGCACCTCCAGCAGGCCGCCTGCCGAGCGGATCCGCTCCACCGGCGAAGACCAGGTTGCCGGATGCTCCCGGAGGAAGGGATCCCACGGCGCGACCAACCGGCCATTGAGGGAGAGCCGCAGATCGGGACGTCCGCCGTCGAGATGGCGGTGGAAGACCATGGCGAGATGCCGCTCCACGCCATCGATGAGATCGAGAAAATCCTGTTCCGTGGCGCCGGGCGTGACGATCCGGTCAAGCCGCTCCCAGACTACCAGTGTTCCCTGTCCTGCCGCGATCAGGGGCTCCAACAGGTGCTCGGAGCCTACTGCAGGGCCTTCGAGTAGATGCCAGCCGTCATCCGGGCTGGAGGCGAGCACATCGAGATCCCAGCGCAGACAGTTCATGCGGCCGTCACGGATGCTGGCGACGGTCAGTCTCCGGCATTGCGAGAACGAAGCCGTCTTGAGGCCAAGCCCGAAGCGGCCGAGATCATCCGCCGCCCGAGCATCGAGCGGGCTTCTCTCGCCAAGCCGCATGGCCCTGTCCAGCGCATGTTCATCCATCCCGCAGCCATCGTCGAGGATGGAGACATGGCTGGCCTCTCCGGCCCAGGCGAAATCGAGCGCCACTGAGGCGGCCCCGGCGGAAATGCTGTTGTCGATGATGTCGGCAAGGGCGGTGGCGGTCGAATAGCCAAGCCCACGCAGCGCTTCGATCATGGCCGAGGCGCGTGGCGGGGCGGAGCGGGAGCCGGGCGGCAACCGGGAGGGAGGAGAAGTAAGCGCCGCCATCACCGGATCGCCTGTAATATCTTGATCCGGCCCGGATGCGAAAGCGTCTTCATCGCCTTGGCCTCGATCTGCCGGATGCGTTCCCGCGTGACGCCATAGGACCGGCCGATTTCCTCCAGCGTCTGCTCATCGCAATCGATACCGAACCGCCGGCAGATAATGTCCCTTTGCCTCCCGTCCAAAATTTCAAGCTGCGACCTGACCAGCATCTGCATGCCGGAGATTGCCAGAACCTCTTCCGGCGTCGGCATGCTTGCATCGACAATGTTCTGGATGCGGTCAAACTCCTCGCCATCCAGCGGGATCGGCTCCTCTGGAACGTTCAGCAACCTCGCCACGCGATCGACAGGCAGTTCGAGAAACGCCGCAAGCTGTTCTGCCTCGGGCACTTGACTCGTTTCGGCGTGCAACTGCTGACGCGCCCTCTCAATCTTGCGCAGGGTCTCCTGAACATGAACAGGGCGGCGGATGGTCCTACTCGCATCGGCGACGGCGCGAGTGATCGCCTGCCGGATCCACCAGACGGCATAGGTGGAGAACTTTGCGCCGCGCCTGTAGTCAAAACGCTCGGCAGCGCGCATGAGGCCGATGTTGCCTTCTTGGATCCTGTCCATGAAAGAGAGGCTGCCATACTTCTTGGCGACCCAGATCACCAGCCTGAGATTGGCCTCGACCAAGCGCGTCTTGGCCTTTTCGACCTTTTTGAAACCAGCCTCGATCCGCTCCCGCAAGGAACTGGCGGTTTCATCTCTGCACGCAATGTCCTGCAGCTGCGCGCGGTAATCCGGCGCCAGACCAGCAAGGAAGAGATGTGCGGCAAGTTCCGATCTGTCCTGACCCGCCTGCCGGCAACCGGCGATGATGGCTTGCAGATGTTCGCCGATGTTAGGGGGAAGTTGGAGGATGCTGTTTTCCACCTGGATTTGCTCCCCCGTTTCGCTGTCATTCTCCTCTTCGCCATCGGGTTCATTCTCGGAAGTCTCTTCAGCTCCCGCAACCACATCGAACATCGCCCGCGCGGGTATGTCGCCGCGCAATACGGCCCCGGCATCCGCAAGAAGTCTTGCAACAACAGCCGGACTCGCCGCCATGGCGGCGAACAGCTCCAGCATGCCCTGTTCGATCGCTTTGCCCAGTGCGGTCTCGTCATCACGGGTCAGACGGTCATTCGGCAGGTTCTTGACATAAAGGTAGAATGGATCGGAATCGCTCGATTGGCAGCGACGGAGAAAGGCGAGCACCTCCGCTACGGCATCGCCATAGAATTCTTCGTCATCCTCGTCGGCAGCGGGAGCAATGTCCGGCGCTTGCGGATCATCGTCGATTTCAACGCCAAGATCGGACAGCACGAACCGCAGGCTGGTTTCCAGAGCGGAGGCGTCAGCATCCTCATCGTTATCGGAAAGGGGAAGAGCGTCGACGATGCGGTCTTCGTGAATGCGGCCGTCTCTGAGCGCCTCAACAATCAGCAGGCGCAACGCCAGCAGTTCTTTCTCTGAGAGCGCCGCGCGTCGGCGAATGAGATCGTGCGGCTCCGGCAGATCGATTTCGACGTCGCTCCAATCGGCATCCACGTCGATGGGAACATACCGGGAAATGAATTTTTGGAGTGCCGCCGCGCCATTGGCGCAGGCGGGATCATTCAGCGGAGGCGGTCCGTCGATCTCCTCCTGCCATGCAGAGAGATCGATTGGCTCATCGCCGCCGGAAAGGACCGCAGGAAAATCGATGCCATCCAGGTTGGCATCAGAAGTATCCGATGCGGCAACGATCACACTGGATGGGACGAGGTCCGCTTCACTTTCTGTAGTCGGCTTTTCGGATGGCTCCGGCAGGCGTGGTAAATCGTCGTTTGATGCAGCGGCCTCATGCGCGCCGTTGACGCGAACAGACCGCATTTCTGCCGCCACCGCCAGCAGGGCTGCGATCTCGGTCTGCCCCTTTGTCTGCGCCATCGCGAGTGCGTCGTTGCCCTCGTGATCCCGGATGCTTGGATCGGCGCCTTTCTCCAACAGGAACTGACAGAGATCGAGGCGTCCCCTAGAGGCCGCCAGAATCAATGGCGAGCGTCCTTTCTCGTCGGTCGCATTGACGTCGCTGCCCGAGCTCAGATGCAGGCGCACCGATTGCATCGCGCCGGCAAGCAGGGCCATCCGGAAGGCTGGACTGAGAGGCTTCCGGATGAGCGCTTCCATGTCACGCCTCCTGCCGGGCGGACAAGGCGGTCATGACATCATCCCGGTTCAGCAGAACGATGTGCTGATCCTGGGGAGGCTTGGCGGCTGCGTCACCCTCGATCCCGAAATGCTTGAGGAAATACCAGAGGAAGGAGGCCCGCACGTCGATCACCGATACGCCACCGGTCATGCCATAGTCGGCTTCGACGGCCTTGCGCTGCCCCGCCGACAATCCCGGATGCGGGCCAATAATCGTTCGCACGCGCCCATGCCATGCCTCGTCTGCGGCAGGATCGGCGGCGGCAGGCCGCATCGCCCCCGGATCCGACATCCTGGCGAGCACGAAATCCTTGAAGCGGCCATCCCGCGAGCAACAGGCGCGGGCATGCCAGCGGAAGCCGTCGAAGGCCAGCGCATGAGGCGCTATCCATCGCCGCTCCGGTTCCGGTCGCGACATGGACTGGTAGGTGATTCCAATCTCTTGCTGTCCCCGGATGGCATCAAGGATAGCTCGCAGCACCAGAGAATCGATTTGCCGCGCCGGTCCGGGCACGACATCGAATGGGGGAACCTGCCCAAGCCCCGTAAAGCCCGCATCAACGATGCCCTCAGCCATCAGCCTCAGGTGAGCGAGGTGGCGAGCGGAATCCGGAGCAGTCAGTCGCGGTTGGAAAGATTCGCTGCGGACATAACCGTTCGCCGCACGATTGTAGACGGCATTGCCGGGGGCGATTTCCAGATAGCGGGCGAAATCCGCGGATGCCTGTTGCAGGGATATGCCGAACGTTCCCGCGAGTTCCTGCCGGTTGACGACACCGTCCCAGAACAATCGCAGATCAATGAATTCAAGCCGTTTTTCCGTGCCCCATCGCAACCCGACTGCAGGCAC
>NZ_JBGAHM010000068.1:0-3014 GCF_044226135.1 Methylocella sp.
GTCTTTAACTTTTCGTCGGCGCGTTGGCAAATGGGGCGCCGCGCGCTTTCGCCGCGCGTCGGCAGGGGGACGCGGCGCGCCTTCGCCGCGCGTCGGCAAGGGGGACGCGGCGCGCCTTCGCCGCGCGTCGGCAAGGGGGACGCGGCGCGCCTTCGCCGCGCCTCAAAGCCGGCGCCGATGGGCGGGGCGGCGCGCGTCGCCGTTTTGCGCGGAATTTTGAGCGGAATTTTTAAAGGGCGAAGCGCAGCCTCGGGGCGGCGGCGGGCTTCAGCTGGAGCGGCAGCCCGGCGCGCAGCTCGACCGCCGCGTCGCAGGCCTCCGCCAGGCTCTGGTTGAGCCGTCCCTGCGCGTCGCGGAAGGCGCGTCCGAGCGCCGTGCCCGGCACGAGGCCGCAGCCGACCTCGTTTGAAACGAAGATCGCCGGCCCGCTGAGGCGGGCGATCGCCGCGCGCAGCCCGGCGGTCGCGGCCTCGGGGTCTTCTTCGCGCAGCATCAGATTGCTGAGCCAGAGCGTCGCGCAGTCGACGAGCACGACAGCGCCGGGCGACGCCTCGCGTTCGAGCGCCTGCGCGAGGGCGAGCGGCTCCTCGACGAGGCGCCAGAACGCGGCGCGCGCGGCGGCGTGGCGGGCGATGCGCGCCCGCATCTCGTCGTCATGCGCCTCGGCGGTCGCGATCAGGACCGGCGCGAGGCCGCAGCCTTCCGCGAGCCGCTGGGCGTAGCCGCTCTTGCCCGAGCGGGCGCCGCCGAACACGAACAGGCTGCGGACGGGCGTCTCTTCGCTCATTTTGCGCGAGCCGCCCGGCGCGCCGGCGTCACGTGCGCCAGGGATGCTCGGGAAGCTCGCTGACGCCGAGCACGGCGACGCCGGCGGCGGCGACCATATGGTCGTTCTCGACCGAGCTGCCGGAGACGCCGATGGCGCCGACGAGCACGCCCTCCTCGTCGACGATCGGCAGGCCGCCCGGGAAGGTGATGAGCCCGTCGTTGGACTGCTCGATCCCAAACAGCGGCCCGCCCGGCTGGGACAGCTGGCCGACGGAGCCCGTGGGCATGCCGAAATAAAGCGCCGTTTTGGCCTTCTTGATCGAAATGTCGATCGAGCCGACCCAGGCGTCGTCCATGCGGTAGAAGGCCTTGAGATTGGCGCCGGAGTCGACGACGGCGATGCACATTTGCGTCTTGATTTCGACGGCCTTCTTGCGCGCGGCCTCGATTGCGGCTTCGGCATGGGCGATAGTGATATGCATTTCGATGCGTCCTCCGGCGCGGTCTTTTTTTTGCGCAGGTTCCGAAATAGCCTGCTTCCGGAGGCGAGGCTAGAGCGCTTTGCCTCCCGGGCGCGTTGGGCCGCGAAACTACGCGCAATATCAAATTGTTGTGCGCCGGAGCGGCGGGCGCGGCCCGCCGACGTCCGGACGACGGGCCCGCGGCCGGAGCTGAACGCGCATGAACGACATGAAGGCGACCGTGGCGCGGCGCAGGACGGTCTGGCGTTTGGCGGCGCGGCGGTGGAGGGCGAAGGCCCAGGCCGCGCGGGGCCGGGCCATGCGGGCGGGCGGGCAGGTCGCGCGGCTCGCCGCCGCTCTGGCGCTGGGCTGCGCCGCGGCCGCGGCCGCGCCGGAGCGTCTCAACGTGCTCGGCTGGCGCGATTATGTCGAGCCGGCGACGCTCGAAAGCTTCGCCGCCCAGACCGGCGTCGACGTCGTCTATGATTCCTATGACGACGAGGCCGCGATGGAGGCGCGGCTGCGCAGGCCCGGCGACTATGACGTGGTCATCGTTCCGGCCGCGCGCCTCGCGGACCTCGCCGCGGCGGGGCTTTTGCGCCCGCTCGACCTTGCGGCGATCCCTAACGCCGCGGGCCTCGACGCCGCGATTCTGGCGAAGCTCGCCGTGTTGGATCCGGGCCGGCGGCATGGCCTTCCCTATCTCTGGTTCGCGACGGGCCTCGCCTTCGACGCCGCAAGGATCGACCCGGCCAAACCGGACACGATCAGGCCTGACGCGATCAGGCCGGACGGCGCGAAAAGCCCCGGCGGCGCGTCGGGCGTTCTCTCCGCGGGAGCGCCTGCGGGCGCGCCCGCCGCCGGAGCGTTCTCTCCCGGCGCGTTTCCAGCAGCCGCGCCCGCCGGCGACCCGGCCGTTTCATGGGATCTGGCGCTGCGGCCCGACAAACTCGCCCGCTTCGCCGACTGCGGCGTGTCTTCTCCCGACGCGCCCGAGGCGCTGTTCGCGCTCGCCCTGCGCCAGCTCCGGCTCGATCCGTCCTCGACGCGCCCGCTCGACCTCAGGCGCGCGGCCGATCTGCTTGCGCCCCTGCGCCGCGCGGCGCAGCGCACGAAAGGCGACGACGTCGAGGCGGGCCTCGCCAGCGGCGAAATCTGCCTCGCCGTGACGACGAGCCTGACGGCCGCGCGCGCGGCGCGGCGCGCGCGCGAGGGCGAAAGCGGCGCCGACATCCGCTTCGTCGTGCCGCGCGAGGGCGCGCCGATTTTGATCGACGCGCTCGCCGTCCCGGCCGCGGCGCGCCGGCCGCAGACGGCGTTCGCTTTCATCAATTACCTTCTGCGGCCCCAGACGGCCGCCCGCGCGACCAACGCCACGCGGCTCGCCAACGCCGCGCCGGCCTCGCGACAGTGGATCGCGCGCGACGTCGCCGCCGACCAGACGATTTATCCTCCGCCCGAGGCGTCGGCCCGGCTGTTCGCCGCGCCGACGCCAGACGCGGCCGGGCGGCAGGCGATGGCGCGGGAATGGGCGCGGACAGCCGCCGGAAGATAGCGCCTTCCGCCGCCATGCAGTCTCGCCGGTCCGGCTTGCGCGCAGCTTGCGGCGCGCCGCCGCTTTGTCTCCTCGCGGGCGGCGCGGGCGTCGACGCGTGAAAACGACGTTTCATGCGAATTTTTATGTCGGCGCCGTTGACAGGCGCGGCGCGAGGCTCATATAAGCCCAGCAACGAAGCTGAGCGCTGCTTTGAAAGAGGCGGCGCGCATCAGCGTCGTGTTTTTTTT
>NZ_JBGAHM010000044.1:0-22135 GCF_044226135.1 Methylocella sp.
AAAACGGTCGGAGCGGACGCGGGCATGGCTCTTTCCTGTGGCGCTCGCCTCGATCCGGGCGCGCGCGGCCGAATGTAGCATGCCGGCGCGCCGGCGCGAAAACCGCGCGCCGGACAAAATCTCGGCGCCGTCAGCGCCCGCGCGGCGCTCCGCCGCGCTTCGGCGCGTTGCGGCGCGTACGTTTCGGCCCGGCTTCGTCCACGAGCTCGAAGCGCAGCGCGCCGGCGAGCGGCGCCGCCTCGACGAGCTTCACGGTCACGAGGTCGCCGAGCCGGTGCGCGCGCCGGCTGCGCGCGCCGACGAGCGCATGCAGCTTTTCGTCGTGGCGGAAATAATCCTCGCCGAGCATGCCGATGGGGATGAACCCGTCGGCGCCGGTGTCGGCGAGGCGGATGAACAGCCCCGCCCGCGTCACGCCGGAGACGCGCCCCTCGAACTCCGCGCCGATCTTGTCGGCGAGATGGGCGGCGATGAGCCGCTCGACCGTCTCGCGCTCGGCGGCCATGGCCCGGCGCTCGGCGGCCGAAATCTGCGTCGCGATCTCGGGCAGGATGGCGCGGGCGTCGGGCGGCAGCCCGTCCGGCCCAAGGCCCAGCGCCGCGATCAGCGCGCGGTGGACGACAAGATCGGCGTAGCGGCGGATCGGCGAGGTGAAATGCGCGTAGCGGCGCAGGTTGAGGCCGAAATGCCCGTAATTGTCGGTGACATATTCGGCCTGCGCCTGCGTGCGCAGCACCACCTCGTTGACGATGTGCTCGTGCTCGGTGTCCTTGACCTGCGCCAGGATGCCGTTGAACTGCTGCGGCCGCAGCACCTGCCCCTTGGCCAGCCTGACGCCGACGGTGGCCAGGAACTCCGCGAGATTGTTGAGCTTTTCGAGGCTCGGCTCGTCATGGGCGCGATAGACGAGCGGCTGGCGCCTGGCTTCGAGCGTCTCGGCCGCCGCGACGTTGGCGAGGATCATGAACTCCTCGATCAGGCGATGCGCGTCGAGCCGCTCGGGAATGAACACGCGCGCCACCGCGCCCGCCTCGTCGAGCACGAGCTTGCGCTCCGGCAGGTCGAGGTTGAGCGGCGCGCGCTGCGTCCGCGCCCGGCGCAGCGCGGCGTAGGCGGCCCAGAGCGGGCGCAGCGTGGTTTCAAGGAGCGGCGCGGAGATTTCGTCGGGCGCGCCGTCGATCGCCGCCTGCGCCTGCGGATAGGCGAGCTTCGCGGCCGAGCGGATCATCACGCGGTGGAAGCCGTGGCCGAGCTTGCGCCCGTCGGCGGCGATGACCATGCGCACGGCGATCGCCGGGCGGTCCTCGAGCGGGCGCAGCGAACAGAGGTCGTTCGAGATGCGCTCGGGCAGCATCGGCACGACGCGGTCGGGGAAATAGACCGAATTGCCGCGCAGCAGCGCCGAGCGGTCGAGCGGCGTCCCGGCGCGCACATAGGCGGCGACGTCGGCGATGGCGACCCAGAGCGCGAAGCCGCCGGGATTGGCCGGGTCGTCGTCGGGCGCGGCGAAGACCGCGTCGTCATGGTCCTTGGCGTCGGCGGGGTCGATGGTGACGAAGGGAATGTCGCGCCAGTCCTCGCGCCCGTCCATCGTCGCCGGGCGCGCGCGCTCGGCCTCGGCCAGCGCCTCGGCCGGAAAGACATGGGGAATCTTGTGCGCGTGAATGGCGATGAGGCTCACCGCCTTCTCGCTGTCATAGGCGCCGACGCGCTCGCGCACCTTCGCCCGGGTCAGGCCGAGCCGGCCGGAGCGCAGCGTCTCGCAGGCGACGAGGTCGCCGTCCTGCGCCTCGCCTTCGTCGCCCGGCGCAATCTCGAGTTCGCCCCTCGCGAGCGACTTCTTGTCGATCGGGACGACGCGTCCGCCGCCGCCGGGGCGCGCGCGGAACAGGCCGAGGATCTGGAATTTCGCCCGCTCCAGAAGCTTGACGACGCGGCCCTGATAGGCCGGCTCGTCGGGCTTTGCGCCGGGGATCGGCTCGACGCGCAAAAGCGCGCGGTCGCCGACGCCGGGGGCGGGCTCGCCGGGCCTTTTGCGCCGCGGCGTCGCGACGACGATTTTCGGCGCGGGGCCCCGCGCCTCGTCCCAGTCGCAGGGCGCGGCGAGGAGGTCGCCGTCGCGGTCGCGGCTGTAAAGGTCGGCGAGCGTGGTCGCGGGCAGGGCGCCTTTGGGGTTCAGCCCCTTGCGGCGGCGCTCGACGGCGCCCTCCTGCTCAAGCGCCTTCAGCATTTTTTTCAGGGCGACGCGGTCGGCGCCCCTGACGTCGAAGGCGCGGGCGATCTCGCGCTTGCCGATCTTGGCCGGAAGCTTGCGCGCGCCGGGCTCGGCCTCGCGCTCCCTGGCGATGAAGGCGACGATCTCCTCGCGCGAGGGCGGCGGCCGTCCCGCGTCTTTCTGGGTCCTTGCGGCGGAAGGGCCGGGCGCTGCGGCGCCGGCGGATTTCTTCACTCTGTCGATGTCCGTGCTCATGAGGGCCGGCCGGGCCGGCCTGAAGTCTAGAAGGGCGGCGGCTCGTCGTCCTCCGCCATGGGCGGGGGCGCGGGCTTTGTCGCCGCGGGTTTTTTCGCCGTGGGTTTTTTCACGGGGGCTTTGGCGGCCGCTTTTTTCGGCGCGGCCCTGGCGGGCGTCTCCGCCGCGGCTTTTTTCGCGGCCGGTTTTTTCGCGGCCGGCTTTTTCGTGCTGGCCGCGCCGCCCTTGTCCTCGATGAGGCGCAGCGCCTCCTCGAGCGTCAGCGTCTCGGCCGCGGCGTCGCCTTTCAGCGTCGCGTTGACCTTGCCCCAGTTGACATAGGGGCCGAAACGCCCGGCGCGCACCGTCACCGGCCCGCCGGCGGGATGCTCGCCAAGGAGACGGCCCTGAACCGCGCCGGCGCCGGCGGCCTTCTTCTTGAGAAGCTCCACCGCGCCGTCGAGCGTCAATGTGGTGGGGTCGGCGTCCTTCGGCAAGGTGGCGTTGACCTTGCCCCAGGCGACATAGGGCCCGAAGCGCCCGGCCCTGACGCTGACCGCGCCGCCCTCGGGGTGGTCGCCGAGGGCGCGCGCCGGGGCGCCCGCCGCGTCGCCGAAGCGCCGGCCGGTGAGGCCGCTCTCCTTGGCCACGACAAGGTCGATGGCGCGATTGGCGCCGATCGTCAGGATGTCCTCGTCCTTGCCGATGTTGGCGTAGGTCTTGCCGTGCTGGACGTAAGGCCCGAACCGGCCGATCCCGGCGAAAATCGGCTCTTTCGTCTCCGGGTGGCGGGCCACTTCGCGCGGCAGCGAAAGAAGCCCGACCGCCTGCTCAAGGGTGAGTTCGGAGGGCGCGATGGTCTTGGGGATCGACGAGCGCTTCGGCTTCTCGCCTTCGCCCGCGCCGTCGCCTTCCTGCACATAGGCGCCGAAGCGCCCGTCGCGCAGGGTGATCTCCTCGCCGGTTTCGGGGTCGAAGCCGAGCGATTTCACGCCCGGCCGCGCGCCCTCGGCCTCCTCGCCGTCCGGCGCCGAGAGCGTGCGGGTGTATTTGCATTCGGGATAGTTCGAGCAGCCGATGAAGGCGCCGAACTTGCCGAGCTTCAGCGACAGCCGTCCGTCGGCGCAGGACGGGCAGGCGCGCGGGTCGCCTCCGTCCTCCTTCGGCGGGAAGATGTGCGGGCCCAGAATCTCGTTGAGATTGTCGAGCACTTCGGTCGTGCGCAGATCCTTGGTGCCGGCGATCGCCGCCGAGAAGTCGAGCCAGAAGTCGCGCAGGACCTGCTTCCAGTCGATCTCGTGGTTCGACACCCTGTCGAGCTTTTCTTCGAGCTCGGCGGTGAAGTCATAGCCCACGTAGCGCGTGAAAAAGGATTCGAGGAAGGCGGTGACGAGACGCCCCTTGTCCTCCGGGCGCAGGCGCTTCTTGTCGAGCCGCACGTAGTCGCGCTCGCGCAGCACGGCGAGCGTCGCGGCGTAGGTCGAGGGCCGGCCGATGCCAAGCTCCTCCATGCGCTTGACCAGCGTCGCCTCGGTGTAGCGCGGCGGCGGCTCGGTGAAATGCTGGGCGACGTCGATGCGGTCCTTCGCCAGCGCCTCGCCCTGCGCCATGTCGGGCAGGCGGGCGTTCTCTTCGTCTTCCTCGTCGTCGCGGCCTTCCTGATAGAGCCGCAAAAAGCCGTCGAAGCGCACGACCTGGCCGGTGGCGCGCAGGTCGAGCGTGCGCTCGCCCGCCTTCGCTTCAATGTCGACGGTGGTGCGCTCGAGTTCGGCCGACTCCATCTGGCAGGCGATGGCCCGAGTCCAGATCAGCTCATAGAGCCGCGCCTGGTCGGCGTCGACGGCCCGCGCCACCTCGCGCGGCGAACGGGCGAGGTCGGTCGGGCGGATCGCCTCATGCGCCTCCTGCGCGTTCTTCGCCTTGACCTGATACTTTCGCGGCGCTTTCGGCACGTAGGCCGGCCCGAACTGTTTCGCGATCACCGCCCGCGCGCCGGCGACGGCCTCGGGGGCGAGGTCGACGCCGTCGGTGCGCATATAGGTGATCAGGCCGACGGTCTCGCCGCCGATGTCCGCGCCCTCATAGAGCTTCTGCGCGAGCTGCATGGTCCGCGCCGGGGCGAGCCCAAGCTTGCGCGAGGCCTCCTGCTGCAGCGTCGAGGTGGTGAAAGGCGGCGCCGGGTGGCGCTTCGCCGGCTTCGCCTCGATCTTCGCCACATGGAAGCGCGCCCGGTCGAGGTCGCGGCGAAACGCCATGGCCCCGGCCTCGTCGCCGACGTCGAGGCGCGAGATTTTCCGCCCGTCCGCGCCGACGAGCCGCGCCGCAAAGGGCGCGTCCCTCTCCGTGCGCAGATGGGCGAGGATCGACCAGTATTCGCGCCGCACGAAGGATTCGATCTCGAGCTCGCGGTCGCAGACGAGGCGCAGGGCCACCGACTGCACGCGGCCGGCCGAACGCGCGCCGGGCAGCTTGCGCCACAGAACGGGCGAGAGGTTGAACCCGACGAGATAGTCGAGCGCGCGGCGCGCCAGATAGGCGTCGACGAGGGCCGCGTCGATCTCGCGCGGGTGCTTCATCGCGTCGAGCACGGCGGCCTTGGTGATGGCGTTGAAGACGACCCGCTCGACCGGCTTGTCCTTCAGCACCTTCTTGGCCTTCAGGACTTCCAGCACATGCCAGGAGATCGCCTCGCCCTCGCGGTCGGGGTCGGTCGCGAGGATGATCTTGTCGGCGCCCTTGACGGCCTGCGCGATCTCGTTGAGGCGCTTGGCCGATTTGACGTCGACGTCCCAGAGCATGGCGAAGTCGGCGTCGGGGTCGACCGAGCCGTCCTTCGCGGGCAAGTCGCGGACATGGCCGTAGGAGGGGTAAACCTCATAGCCGCGGCCGAGATATTTGTTGATGCTCTTAGCCTTCGCCGGAGATTCGACGATGACGACGTTCATGGCGCATCCTTGGACGGCGCCCGCGGCGGAGGGCGGGGCCCGGGCCGAAGGCGGTTCGGGCGAAGCCGTTCCGACTGAGACAGCGGCTTCGCCTTGCTGCGGCGCCGCGTAAAATTTTCGCGCAGAAGATGGGGGAGCGTGCGGCCTTAGTCAAATCGGCGGCCGCGGCGGCCTCAGTCCAGGCTTTGCCCCCGGGTCCTTGCGGCGGCCCGGCGCGGGCGAAAGCTGTGCGCAAGCCCCGCGCGATAATCCGGCGCGCGACGAAGGGGTGTGACGCGGCCGTTTTCCCCTGTAAAGGATCGGCCCCGTAGGGGACCGGTCCATGAGTTCGCAGAAGCGCATCTTCCCGCACAGGCACCTGCTCGGCATCGAGGGCCTGTCGCCGCAGGACATCGACGTCCTGCTCGACCTGTCCGAGGAGGCGATCGAAATCTCCCGCCAGGTCGAGAAAAAGCGCTCCACGCTGCGCGGGCGCACCCTCATCAACCTGTTCTTCGAAGCCTCGACCCGCACCCAGTCCTCGTTCGAGCTCGCCGGCAAGAGGCTCGGCGCCGACGTCATGAACATGTCGGTCGCCTCCTCGAGCGTCAAAAAGGGCGAGACCCTGCTCGACACGGCGATGACGCTGAACGCCATGCGGCCCGACATCATCGTCGTGCGGCACGCGCAGGCCGGCGCCGCGCACCTCCTCGCCAAGAAGGTCGACTGCGCCGTGGTCAACGCCGGCGACGGCGCGCATGAGCATCCGACCCAGGCGCTGCTCGACGCGCTGACCATCCGCCGCAACCGCGGCCAGATCGCCGGGCTCGTCGTCGCCATCTGCGGCGACATCCTCCATTCGCGCGTCGCCCGCTCGAACATCCTGCTGCTGTCGGCGCTCGGGGCGCGGCTGCGGCTCGTCGGCCCCTCGACGCTGCTGCCGGCCGGCGTCGAGCGGCTCGGCGTCGAGGTCTTCCGCGACATGAAGGCGGGGCTGAAGGACGCCGACATCGTGATGATGCTGCGTCTCCAGCGCGAGCGCATGCAGGGCGGCTTCATCCCGAGCCCGAGGGAGTATTTCCGCTTCTACGGCCTCGACGAGGAAAAGCTCGGCCATGCGAAGCCCGACGCGCTCGTGCTGCATCCGGGGCCGATGAACCGGGGCGTCGAGATCGATTCGAGCGTCGCCGACGGCGGCCAGAGCCGCATCAGGGAGCAGGTCGAGATGGGCGTCGCCGTGCGCATCGCGGTGCTCGGCGCGCTCGCCGAACATCTGCCGAACGGCTGAGGGAGGCCGCATGAAGATGAAGATTCCGGCCTCGCCCTCGGTCGCCCACCAGCCGCTCGCCCTCGTCAACGGGCGCCTCGTCGACGGCGAGACCTATGACGGCGCGCGCGGCGGCGTGCTGATCCTCGACGGGCGCATCCTCGACATCGGGCCCGACGTCGAGCCGCAGAGCCTGCCGGTGCATTCGCGCGTGATCGACTGCGGCGGCGACCTGATCCTGCCCGGTCTGATCGACATGCGCGCCTTCGTCGGCGAGCCGGGCGCGGAGCACCGCGAGACCATCGCCACCGCCACGGCGGCGGCTGCGGCCGGCGGCGTCACCACCATTCTGGCGCGCCCCGACACCAGCCCGCCGGTCGACGATCCGGCGGTGGTCGATTTCCTGCTGCGCCGCGCGCGCGACACGGGCCGCGTGCGCGTGCTGCCCTGCGCCGCGCTGACGCAGGGGCTGCGCGGCGAGGAGATCGCCGAGATCGGCCTGTTGCAGCAGGCGGGCGCCGTCGCCTTCTCGGACGGGGCGCGGCCGATCGTCAATTCGCGCGTGCTGCGCCGGGCCATGGCCTATGCGCGCGATTTCGACGCGCTCGTCATCCATTACGCCGAGGACCGCGACCTCGCCGCCGAAGGCGTGATGAACGAAGGCGAATATGCGACCCGGCTCGGCCTTTCCGGCGTCCCGCGCGAGGCCGAGGCGATCATGCTCGACCGCGACATCCGCCTCGTGAACCTCACCGGCGCGCGCTATCACGCCCCGCTCGTCTCGACGACGCTCTCGCTCGACATTCTCGCGCGGGCGAAAGACGCCGGTCTGCCGGTCACCTGCTCGGCCTCGATCAACCATCTGACGCTGAACGAGAGCGACATCGGCGACTATCGCACCTTTTTGAAGCTCGCCCCGCCGCTGCGGCGCGAGGACGAGCGCCGCGCGCTGGTCGAGGCGCTCGCCGAAGGGCTGATCGACGTGATCGTCTCGGACCATGACCCGCAGGACGTCGAGACCAAGCGCCTGCCCTTCGCCGAATCGGAGAACGGGGCGATCGGGCTCGAGACCATGCTCGCCGCCGCCATGCGGCTCGTGCGCGCGGGCGCGCCGCTGCAGCGCGTGGTCGCCGCGCTGACCTCGCGGCCGGCCGACATTCTCGGCCTGCCGCAGGGACGGCTCAAGGTCGGCGCCCCGGCCGACCTGATCCGCTTCGACCCCGACGAAGCCTATCTCGTCGATCCGCTGAAGCTGAAGTCGCGCTGCAAGAACACGCCCTTCGACGAGGCGACCATGGAGGGCCGCGTGAAGCTCACGCTGGTCGAGGGGCGGATCGTGTTCGAGCAGGACTAGGCGCGAAGGGCGCCGCCCGCGCCGGCCACGGATTGCGCCCATCTTCCAGAAAGGCGAGCGAATCGGTCCAGAAGCCGGCCTCGTTGCGGTCGTGGAACAGGCTGAAATGGCCGATGTGCGCCTGCCCGAAATCCTGCGGGCGCAGGCGCGCCAAAATGCGCTCGGCGTTCTCGTAGGGCGCAAGGCCCCGGGCCGTCGCCGCCGGCGTGCCGAGGTCGTCGTCGCTCAGGCTGACCGCGAGAATCTGTCCGCGCACGGCCCTGAAGCGGTCCAAAACCGCCTCCCGCTCGGCGGCCGGGTGAGAGCGCTCGAAGCGCCGTCCGCGAAAGCTCCATTCATAGGCGACGCCTGACGGCAGGTCTTCGAGCCAGCCGAGCCGGCGGCCGGGAAAATAGCCGAACGCCGCGGTCAGCGCCGGCATGGCCACATGCCATTTGAGAAACAGCCGCGCCCGCCCGCGCGCCGCGTAGTCGGGCCAGAAGGCGTATTGCGCGCCGACCGTCAGCATCCGGTCGATCATCGGCGCGCTGTCCGCCATGCCCGGCAGGAAGCCGCCGATCGAATGCCCGACGACGAGCGCCGGCCCGTTCGGGCTCGCCGCGCGCGCATGGCGCAGCGCGGCGTCGAAATCCTTCTCGCCCCAGTCGCGCCAGCGAAAGCCGCAGCCGCGCAGGCGCTCCGGCCGCGAGCGGCCGATCCCGCGATAATCATAGGTCAGGACGTCGAAGCCATGGCCCGCGAGGAACCGCGCGTAGCGATGATAATAGCGCGCCGCGACGCCGGTCGCCGCATTGACGACGACCGCGCCCTTCGCCGTCCCGCCCATGGCGCGGAAAAGATCGCCGCCGAGCGCGACGCCGTCGCGGCAGACGACCGTCGTCGCCTCATGGGCCTGCGTCGCGCCGGCGTTTTGCGTCATGGTCCCGTCCCGTGGTTCGCCTCGCGTCGCCGCCCGCGAAAGCGACGGCCGGAAAGATGCGCGCTTGATTTAAGTCAAAACGGCTTCATCATCGAAGCGTCATATTTCTTTCCTCCGTCGCGCCGCCGCCCTGTCCGGCGTCGCATGCGCGGCGACCCCTTTGACTTTCCCGAGCGAACGGCTGGGCGACGCATGACCGATATTGAAAAGCTGCAGGATCAACCCGTGGGCGCGCCCGATCCGGCGCCGCAGGAGCTTGAGCTCGGCCTCGCCGACGAAAGGCGCGCGGCGGCGCGGGAGGCGGAGCTTTTCGCGCTCAAAGAGATCGTCGGCGAGGCCGCCGACGGGTCGGTCGGTCCAGGCGTCGAGGCGATTCTCGAAGGCGCCGCGCCCGACGACGCGGTCGAGATGCGAAAGACGCTCGGCCTGCCCGGGAAAAAGGGCGCGCCCCATGCGACCAGCGACGCGCTCGCCGACAATTGGCGCACGGGCGGCTATCCTTACAAATACAAGATGCTGCGGCGCGACTACGAGCGTCAGAAATTCATCCTCCAGACCGAGCTTCTGAAGCTGCAGACCTGGGTCAAGGAGTCGCGCCAGCGCGTCGTCATCCTGTTCGAGGGGCGCGACGCCGCCGGCAAGGGCGGCGCGATCAAGCGCTTCATGGAGCATCTCAATCCGCGCGGCGCGCGGGTCGTCGCGCTCGAGAAGCCGAGCGACGTCGAACGCGGCCAGTGGTATTTCCAGCGCTATGTGCAGCATCTCCCGACCATGGGCGAGATCGTGCTGTTCGACCGCAGCTGGTACAACCGCGCCGGCGTCGAGCGCGTCATGGGCTTTTGCGCCGACTCGGAATACACGGAGTTTCTGCGCCAGACCCCCGACTTCGAGCGCAATCTCGCGCGCAGCGGCGTGCATCTCATCAAGTTCTGGTTCTCGGTGAGCCAGGAGGAGCAGCGCCGCCGCTTCAAGGAGCGCAAGGTGCATCCGCTGAAGCAGTGGAAGCTGTCGCCGGTCGACCTCGCCTCGCTCGACAAATGGGACGACTACACCAGGGCCAAGGAAGCCATGTTCTTCCACACCGACACGGCCGATTCGCCCTGGACGGTGATCAAGTCCGACGACAAGAAGCGCGCTCGGATCAACGCCATGCGCTACGTGCTGCATTCGCTGCCCTACAAAGGCAAGGACCCGAAGCGCGTCGGCGACGTCGACATGCTGCTCGTCGGGCGCGCCAGCGCGATTCATGAGCGCGGCGAATATGTGCCCGGCGCGCCGCTCTGAGGCCACGCGCCGCGCCGAAAGCGCGGTTGCGACGGGGCGGGGCGCGGGCTAGGCTTTCGCGCGCGCGCCCCGAGACCCCGTCCCGTGATCCTGACCCTTCTCGCCTTCGTCTTCGGCTATCTCTGCGGCTCGATTCCCTTCGGGCTGATCCTCACCGCCCTGTCCGGCGCCGGAGACCTGCGCGCGATCGGCTCGGGCAACATCGGCGCGACCAATGTGCTGCGCACCGGACGCAAGGACCTTGCGGCCGCGACCCTGCTGCTTGACGCCCTCAAGGCCGCCTTTCCCGTGCTGGTCGTGTCCTTCGTCGCCTCGCGCCGCCTGTCGCCGATGGACGTCTGGCCGCCGGCGCCCGTGCTCGCCGCCGCCTTCGGCGCCTTCGTCGGCCATATCTTCCCGGTCTGGCTCGGCTTCAGGGGCGGCAAGGGCGTCGCGAGCTTTCTCGGCGCGCTTCTGGCGGTGAGCTGGCCCGCCGGCCTCGTGTTCATGGGGCTCTGGCTCATCGTCGCCTTCATCGCGCGCTATTCCTCGCTCGCCGCCCTCTGCGCCAGCGCGTTGACCCCGGTCGTGCTCTATTTCTTCGGCCAGTTCGGCGCGGCCATCGTGTTCGCGGCGATGGCCGTCCTGATCTTTTACAAGCACGCCGCCAACATCGGCCGCCTCAGGGCCGGGACCGAATCGCGCATCGGCAAGGCATGAACGGGACGACGGGCGCGAGCTTCCCGCCCCGGGAGCGTTTCGACCGGCTGCGCCTGTGCCGCAGCGACAACATCGGCCCGCGCACCTTCGCGGGGCTTGTCGGCCGCTACGGCTCGGCCGGCGCGGCGCTCGAGGCGCTGCCGGCCCTCATCGCCGCCGGCCGGCCGGGCCGCCCCATCGCCATCGCCCCGCGCGAGGAGATCGAGGCCGAGCTCGAGGCGGTCGAGCAGGCCGGCGCCGGGCTCGTCCTGCTGGGCGAGGCCGATTATCCGCCGCTTCTCGCGCAGATCCATGCGCCGCCGCCGGTGCTGACGCTGCGCGGAAACCGCGCCTGCCTCGGCCGCTCCATGGCGGCGGTGGTCGGCGCGCGCAACGCCTCGGCCGCGGGCCTCGCCTTCGCCGAGCGCCTGTCGCGCGCGCTCTCGCGCGCCGGCCATGTCGTGACCTCGGGCTTCGCGCGCGGCGTCGACCTTCGCGCCCACCAGGCGGCGCTCGAAGGCGGCACCGTCGCCGTCTTTGCGGGCGGCCTTGGCGAGCCGCCGCCGCCCTCCGACGCGGATCTGCTCGAACGCCTGCTCGAAAACGGCGCGGCGCTCAGCGAAATGCCGTTCTTCTGGCGCGCGCGGGGGCGTGACTTTCCGCGCCGCAACCGCATCGTGGCGGGACTTTCACGCGTCGTGGCGGTGGTCGAGGCGGCGCGGCGCTCGGGCTCGCTCATCACCGCAAGCTTCGCCGCCGACGAGGGCCGCGAGGTTTTCGCCGTGCCGGGCTTTCCGCTCGATCCGCGCGCGGAGGGGACGAACGACCTTTTGCGCCAGGGCGCGACCCTGTGCCTTGGCCCCGAAGACCTGATCGAGGCGATGGCGCGCCAGGACGCCGTCCCCGTCGCCGCCCCTGTCGCCGGCCCCGTTCCGCGTCTCGCCGAAGCGGGCGAAGCCTATGAGCCGCTGTGGGACGAGCTCGAATTTTTCGACGACGACGCCGCGCCCCCGAAAGATCGCGCGCCCGGGCGCGCGGGCCCTGCGCCGAAAGAGCCCGGGCCGCTGAGGGCCAGGCCGCTCGCGAACGACCCGGCCGCGCCCGATCCGGCCGAAGCCGCGCCGGAGCCCGCTTCGGCCGAAGCCGTCTACGCCCGCGTGCTCGATCTTCTGGGCGCCGCGCCCGTCCTGATCGACGAACTTATTCGCGCGGCGCGGGCGCCGGCGCCGGCGGTGCGCGCCGCCCTCATGAGGCTCGACCTCGAAGGCCGGCTCGCCCGCCACGGCGGCGACCTCGTCTCGAAGCTTTGACGCCCGTTTCGCCCCGATTGCGTCGACCCGACCGCCGGCGACAGCTCCGGCGTCCCGGGTCCGGAGCGGCGCCCCGGCCTAGGATTGGCCGTCCATGCCGCCCTCGGCCAGAAACTTCTCGAGCCAGTGGATGTCGTAGAGCCCGTTCTGGATGTCGGGGTTGCGCACCAGCGTCTGGAACAGCGGAATGGTGGTGTCGACGCCGTCGACGATGAATTCGTCGAGCGCGCGGCGAAGGCGCATCAGCGCCTCGGTGCGGTTGCGCCCATGCACGATCAGCTTGCCGACGAGCGAATCATAGGTCGGCGGGATCGTGTAGCCGGCGTAGACGGCGCTGTCGACGCGCACGCCAAGGCCGCCGGGCGGGTGGTAATAGGATAACGTTCCGGGCGAGGGGCGGAAGGTGGCCGGATGCTCCGCGTTGACGCGGCACTCGATGGCGTGGCCGTTGAAGGTCACGTCGTCCTGCGTCAGCGTCAGGGCGGAGCCGGCCGCGATCTTGATCTGCTCGTTGACGATGTCGACGCCGGTGATCATCTCGGTGACGGGATGCTCGACCTGGATGCGGGTGTTCATCTCGATGAAATAGAAACGCCCGTCCTCGTAGAGGAACTCGATCGTGCCGGCGCCCGAATATTTCATTTCGCGCATGGCGGCGGCGCAGACCTCGCCGATCTCCGTGCGCTGCGAGGCGTTGAGCGCGGGGGAGGGGCCTTCCTCCCAGACCTTCTGGTGGCGGCGCTGCAGCGAGCAGTCGCGCTCGCCGAGATGGATCGCCCCGCCGCGCCCGTCGCCCAGAATCTGCACCTCGATATGGCGCGGCTTTTCGAGGAATTTTTCGAGATAGACGCTGTCGTCGCCGAAGGCGGCCTTGGCCTCAAGCTTCGCCGCCTCGACGGCGAAGGCGAGCTCGTTTTCGTCGCGCGCGACCTTCATGCCGCGCCCGCCGCCGCCGGCCGAAGCCTTGACCAGCACCGGATAGCCGATCTCGCGCGCGGCGGCCTTCGCCTCGTCGACGTCGCCAAGCGCGCCCTCCGAGCCCGGCACGCAGGGGATGCCGAGCTTTCGCGCGGTGCGCTTGGCCTCGATCTTGTCGCCCATCAGGCGGATATGCTCGGGGCTCGGCCCGACGAAGACGATGTGATGCTCGGCGAGAATCTCGGCGAAGCGGGCGTTCTCGGCGAGAAAGCCATAGCCCGGATGCAGCGCCTCGGCGCCGGTGATCTCGCAGGCGGCGAGCAGCGCCGGAATGTTGAGATAGGATTCGCGCGCCGCGGGCGGGCCGACGCAGACCGATTCGTCGGCGAGCTTGACATGCATGGCGTCGGCGTCGGCCGTGGAGTGCACGGCGACGGTGGCGATTCCAAGCTCCTTCGCCGCGCGCAGGATGCGGAGGGCGATTTCGCCGCGGTTGGCGATGAGGATCTTTTCAAACATCGGGGCGCCGTCGGGGCTCTTGCGCATGTGCGCTCATTCGATGACGAAGAGCGGCTGGCCGTACTCGACCGGCGCGCCGTCCTCGATGAGGATGCGGGTGACCTGGCCGGCGCGCGGGGCGACGATCTCGTTGAACGTCTTCATCGCCTCGACGAGCAGCAGCTTGTCGCCGGCCTTCACGCTCGAGCCGATCTCGACGAAGGGAGCCGATTCGGGAGAGGCGCGGCGATAGGCGGTGCCGACCATCGGCGATTTGACGAGCCCCGCGACCTCGATCTCGGCGGCGGGGGCGGCGGGGGCCGCCGGCGCCGCGACCGCCGCGGCCGGCGCCACGGCCGCGGGCGCGAGCTGGCGCGCGATGCGGATCTTCGTGTCGCCGCGCGCATATTCGATCTCGCTCAGGCCGAGCCGCGTCGCGATCTTGGCGAGCGCTTCGACGAGCTCCGTGTCGAGGCTGCCCTCGGCGGGCGGGGCGGCGCCTTTCGAGCCGGCGTATTTCATCTTCTTCATCTTTCGGTGCGGGGGGCGTCGCCGGCCTCGGCGCCGATCAGGGCGTCGAGAGCGAGGCTGTAGGAGCGCGGGCCGAAGCCGGCGATCACGCCGAGCGCGACGGGCGCGATATGGGACGTGTGGCGGAAGCTTTCCCGCGCATGCACGTTGGAGAGATGGACCTCGATCACTTTCGCCTTCGAGCCCTTGACCGCGTCGGCGAGCGCGATCGACGTATGGGTCAGGGCGCCGGCGTTGAGAATCACCGGCTCGCCCGCGAGCCCCGCCTCCTGCACCCAGGAGACGAGATCGCCTTCATGGTTGCTTTGCGCGAAGCGCAGCGCGACGCCCTTTTCGGCGCAAAGCGCGCGAAGCCGCGCCTCGATCGAGGCGAGCGTCTCCGAGCCGTAGATGTCTGGCTCGCGCGCGCCGAGCAGATTGAGGTTCGGCCCGTTGAGGCAGTGCACGGTTTTCATGAAACGTCCGGCGGGCGAGACGCCCGGAGGCGCTTCCATAACCAAGTTCAATTATGAAGAAAAGCCCAACCCGCGCCGGCGGGGCGCGCCCCTCTCGCGCCGGCCCGCTAAAACGCGCCGCGATCCTGCGTCTTCGCCCAGCC
This sequence comes from Methylocella sp., assembly GCF_044226135.1. Classification (NCBI taxonomy): domain Bacteria; kingdom Pseudomonadati; phylum Pseudomonadota; class Alphaproteobacteria; order Hyphomicrobiales; family Beijerinckiaceae; genus Methylocella; species Methylocella sp. The sequence goes on from NZ_JBGAHM010000044.1 coordinate 14,731, forward strand.
TCCCGAGCTTCGTCGTGTCCGTTTTGTCCTCGCCGGCCTCGCCCCCGCCACTCCTGCTTTGCCCGGTCTCGCCGGCGCCGGCCGCGCCGGTCGGCCCCGCTCGCGTCCTGGCGCTTCGCCCGGAACGCCCCGGCGCGGGGCGGGCGTCGTGAAGGCGGAGCTCGTCGTCGCGGCGATTTCGCCCGTCGTGCTCATCCTGGCGCTGGGCTTTTGGGCCGGAAAGCGCGGCGCCTTCGACGCCGACCAGACGCGCGGCTTCAGCCGGCTCGCCCTGAGCTACGCCCTGCCGGCGGCGCTGTTTCTGGGCATGGCCCATTTCGACCGCGCGCTGCTGCTGCGGCAGGGGCCGATCGTCGTCGTCATGGCGCTCGGCTATTCGGTCTTTTTTCTTCTTGGCTACGCAGCGTTGCGGGCGTTGCGAACCGGCGCGCTGAAGGCGACGCTTTTGTCCTATGCGGCGGCTTCGACGGCCGCGCCGATCTATGGTCTTCCCGTGCTGAACCCGCTGTTTGGGGCCGAGGTCGGCGCGGGAACCGTCGGCCTTTGCGCGCTCGTCACCAATCTCTCGCAGGTCTGCGTCGCGATCTTCCTGCTGCAGACGGCCGGCGCGCCGAAGGGCGAGGCGGGCGCAAAAGGCGGAGCGGGCGAAAAGCGCGGGGCCGCGTCGACGCTGCGCGCCGCGGCGCTCGGGGCTCTGCTCAATCCGCTCGTGCTGGCGCCCCTCGCCGGCGCGGCGCTGGCGCTCGCCGGGGTCACGCTTTCGCCGCTCGTCGGCGCGAGCCTCGAGCCGCTGGCGGCGGGGGCGGCGGGCGTCGCCATTTTCGCCTGCGGGCTCGCGCTCGCCGCCTATCCGCTGAAGCTCGCCTCGCCGACCGTGCTGGCGACGTCCTTCGTCTGCCTTGTCGTTCAGCCGGCGCTGTTCTTCGCGCTTTTGAAGGGGTTCGGGGCCGTCGGCGCGATGGCGCAGGCGGCCTTCGTGGCGAGCGCCATGCCGACCTCGACGCCCTCCGTGCTGTTCGCCCAGCAATACGGCTGCGAGGAAGCCGAACTCGCCTCGATCATGCTGATCACGACGCTCGGCCTTGTCGTCGCCCTGCCGGCGAGCCTGTGGATCGCCGGCTTCCTCTGAGGCGGGGCGCGGCGCGGAAATTCTTCGTTGCGTTTCGCGCGCCGATGCCTATAGTTCCGCCGCGCGGCGCGTGGCCCTCTGGCTCCGCGCCCTGTTTTTTTGCGCAGGAGCCGAGAGCCCGGCTGGAGCGAAGGTTACGCGAGACTATGGCCAATCCGTTCCAGTTTCTGCAGGAAGTCCGCGTCGAAGGCGGCAAGGTCACCTGGCCGACGCGGCGCGAGACCATGATCACGACCGGCCTCGTGATCCTGATGGTGCTGTTCGCGAGCCTGTTCTTCGTCGCCGTCGACCAGATGCTGCGCCTCGCCGTCAGGCTGCTGCTCAGCGTCGGGCACTGAACGCGACCGCCGGAGACCGGAAGATTTTTCAATGAGCATGCGCTGGTACATCGTCCACGCCTATTCGAACTTCGAAAAGAAGGTCGCCGAATCGATCAAGGAGCAGGCGACGCAGCGCGGGCTGACGGCCAAGTTCGAGGAGATCCTCGTTCCGACCGAGCAGGTCGTCGAGGTGCGGCGCGGCCGCAAGGTCAACGCCGAGCGCAAGTTCTTCCCCGGCTATGTGCTCGTCAAATGCGACCTCACTGACGACATCTATCATCTCATCAAGAACACGCCCAAGGTCACGGGCTTCCTCGGCGCCGACAAGAAGCCGATGCCGATCTCGGACGCCGAGGCGGACCGCATCAAGGGCCAGGTCGCCGACGGGGTGGAGCGGCCGAAGTCCTCGATCTCCTTCGAGATCGGCGAGACGGTGCGGGTGGCCGACGGCCCCTTCGCGTCCTTCAACGGCGTCGTCGAGGAAGTCGACGAGAGCCGCTCGCGCGTCAAGGTCGCGGTTTCGATTTTCGGCCGCGCGACGCCGGTCGAGCTCGAATACGCGCAGGTCGAGAAGGTCGTCTGATCCGGCTCCGGACCCCGGGGCCGGCTGAAATTCGGGCGCAGGCCCGAAAGGGAGCTTTCGCGCTCCCGAACGTGGAAGGCTTTTCCCGCGCGCCAGGCGGGGCCGCCGCACCACGACCGCAACCGCCGTCCGCGCGCCCGGCAGGGCCGGGGCGGCTTGTAGGAGAAACAAGATGGCGAAGAAGATCACGGGCTTCGTGAAGCTTCAGGTGCCGGCCGGGGCGGCCAATCCGTCGCCGCCGATCGGCCCCGCGCTCGGTCAGCGCGGCCTGAACATCATGGAGTTCTGCAAGGCGTTCAACGCGCGCACGGCGCAGATGGAGAAGGGCACTCCGATTCCGGTCGTCATCACGGCCTATGCGGACCGCTCCTTCACCTTCGAGATGAAGCTGCCGCCGGTGTCCTATTTCCTCAAGAAGGCGTCGGGGATCGCGTCCGGGTCGAAGACGGCGGGCCGCGGCTCGGCCGGCAAGATCTCGAAGGCGCAGATCCGGGAGATCGCCGAAAAGAAGCTGCCCGATCTGAACTGCGCCTCCGTCGAGGCGGCGATGTCCATGATCGAAGGCTCCGCCCGCTCCATGGGCCTTGAGATTACGGGGTAAGGGACATGGCGCATGTTGGAAAGCGCGTGAAGAGCGCGCGTGAAGGAATCGACCGGGTCAAGCTCTATCCCGTCCTCGAGGCGATCAAGCTCGTCAAGGAGCGCGCGAGCGCGAAGTTCGACGAGACGGTCGAGATCGCCATGAATCTCGGCGTCGACCCGAAACACGCCGACCAGATGGTGCGCGGCGTCGTCAACCTGCCGAACGGCACCGGCCGCACGCTGCGGGTCGCGGTGTTCGCGCGCGGCGCCAAGGCCGACGAGGCCAGGGCCGCGGGCGCCGACGTGATCGGCGCCGAGGATCTCGTCGCGGCCGTCCAGGGCGGCACGATCGACTTCGACCGCTGCATCGCCACGCCCGACATGATGCCGCTCGTCGGCCGTCTCGGCAAGGTGCTCGGCCCGCGCGGCCTGATGCCGAACCCCAAGGTCGGCACGGTGACCATGGACGTCGCCGGCGCCGTCAAGGCGTCGAAGGGCGGCGCCGTGGAGTTCCGCGTCGAGAAGGCGGGCATCATCCAGGGCAGCGTCGGCAAGGCCTCCTTCGACGAGGACAAGCTCGCCCAGAACATCGCCGCCTTCGTGGACGCGGTGGTCAAGGCGAAGCCGACCGGCGCGAAAGGCACCTATCTGCAGCGCGTGGCCCTGTCCTCGACCATGGGGCCGGGCGTGAAGGTCGACCCGGCGACCATCGCCGCGGCCTGATTAGCCGCTTGACAAAAGCGCAAACTGCGCGCGCCCCCTTGGCAGGGGCGTCGGCTTGGTCTAAATAGGGGGTTCGGGGCGCGTCGCTTGCGGCGCCCCGCACCCATTCAGCTTCCGCGACTGCGAGCCCTCTTTGCCGGAAAGGTTGGACCTGTCGGCAAAAGGGCCGGGGACGCGGCGGATAGGCTGGAGGGCAGGCGGCGACGTCTGTCCCATCTGGCCATGTCCTGTCCAAGACTGCGGGCGCCTTGGGCTTCGGCCCTGGGCTTAATCTCCGAAACCCGTTCCGGTTGCGCTCCGGGGCGGGGGAGGCCGGCATAGACGGGGTGACGACGGAATTCGGATGCGGGGCGCGACGCGCCCACGTCCTTCGATTTGGTCTACTCCCTCTGTCCGGGGCGGTTCGCCGCTCCGGGGACAGGCGCAGCGCCGTCCGCCGGTCCGCCGGCGGCGCGGCATTTGTAGCCGCGGGCGAAGCCTCAGGGCTTTCGTCCGCTCCAGGAGAACCCACTGTGGACAGAGCGGAAAAGAAGGAATGCGTCGAGACGCTTTCCGAAGTCTTCAAAACGACTTCGGTTGTCGTCGTGGCGCATTATTCCGGGCTGACTGTGGCTCAGATGCAGAATTTGCGCAAGCAGATGCGCGCTGCCGGAGCCTCGGTTCAGGTCGCCAAAAACCGTCTCGTCAAGATCGCTCTGGAAGGCTCCGACGTCGCCTCGATCGCCGGCCTGATGCGCGGCCCGACCCTGATCGCCTATTCGGCCGATCCGGTCGCCGCCGCCAAGGCCGCGGTCGCCTTCGCCAAGGACCATGACAAGCTCGTGATCCTCGGCGGCGCGATGGGCAGCACCGCGCTCGACGCCAATGGCGTGAAGTCGCTCGCGACCATGCCTTCGCTCGACGAACTGCGGGCCAAGCTCGTCGGCCTCGTCCAGGCGCCCGCGACCAAGCTCGCCCAGCTCGCCAACGCTCCGGCCGGCAAGCTCGCGCGCGTCTTCTCGGCCTATGCCGAGAAGGACAAGGACGCCGCCTGATCCCTTCCGTCTTGACCTGATTTCAACCCATTCGACCAATCGAAGGAAAACCCATGGCCAATCTTGAAAAAATCGTCGAGGACCTGTCGAGCCTGACCGTCCTTGAAGCCGCCGAGCTCGCCAAGATGCTCGAAGAGAAGTGGGGCGTCTCGGCCGCCGCGGCCGTCGCCGTCGCCGCCGGCCCCGCCGCCGCCGGCGCCGCCGCCGCCCCGGCCGAGGAGCAGACCGAGTTCACCGTCGTCCTCGCCGCCGCCGGCGAGAAGAAGATCGAGGTGATCAAGGAAGTCCGCGCCATCACCGGCCTCGGCCTCAAGGAGGCCAAGGATCTCGTCGAAGGCGCGCCGAAGCCCGTCAAGGAGGCGATCGCCAAGGACGAGGCCGAGAAGATCAAGGCCCAGCTCGAGAAGGCCGGCGCCAAGGTCGAGCTCAAGTGAGTTCAGCCGCTGTCGCGGCCTTGAAATGACATGCGGCGGCGCCCTGGCGACGGGGCGCCGTCGAACTGTTGCCGGAGGGTCCGTTCGAACCCTTCGGCTTTCGCGCGGATGGCGAGCGCGGCGCCGGCTGGCCCCGAAGGCGGGGAGCGGCGCGAAGCGCGCCTCCCGCCCCTGCGGGCGGAATGAGGACGACGGCTCCGCGCGTCGCCCCAGGGCTTGGGCGGAAGGCGCGGATGGGTCCGGGGACTCCGCGTCAGGGCTTCGAACGGTCCCGCGTCGAGCCGGGCTCGACGCGGATGAGGCGGCCCCTTTTCGGGGCGGCGCCGCTACGAAAGGTGCGAGAGCGACATGGCTCCTATTTCAGCGCAGACGTTCAACGGCCGCAAGCGTGTCCGCAAGTTCTTCGGCCATATCCGCGAAGTCGCGGAGATGCCCAATCTGATTGAAGTCCAGAAAGCCTCCTACGACCAGTTTCTGCTCGTCGACGAGCCCCAGGGCGGCCGTCCCGACGAAGGCCTCCAGTCCGTGTTCAAGTCGGTGTTCCCGATCTCCGACTTTTCGAGCACGGCTTCGCTCGAATTCGTGAAATATGAGTTCGAGGCGCCGAAATACGACGTCGACGAGTGCCGGCAGCGCGGCATGACCTTCGCCGCTCCGCTGAAGGTCACGCTGCGCCTGATCGTGTTCGACGTCGACCCCGACACCGGCGCGAAGTCCGTCAAGGACATCAAGGAGCAGGACGTCTACATGGGCGACATGCCGCTCATGACGATGAACGGCACCTTCATCGTCAACGGCACCGAGCGCGTCATCGTCTCGCAGATGCACCGCTCGCCGGGCGTGTTCTTCGACCATGACAAGGGCAAGAGCCATTCCTCGGGCAAGCTGCTGTTCGCCGCCCGCATCATTCCCTATCGCGGCTCCTGGCTCGACATCGAGTTCGACGCCAAGGACATCGTCTACGCGCGCATCGACCGGCGCCGCAAGATCCCCGCGACCTCCGTGCTCTACGCCCTCGGCATGGACGGCGAGGAGATCCTCTCGACCTTCTACAAGACCATTTCGGCGACGCGCGACAAGGACGGCTGGCGCCAGCCCTTCGACGCCGAGCGCCTCAAGGGCGTCAAGGTCAGCGTCGACCTCTATGACGCCGAGACCGGCGAACTGGCGCTCGAAGCCGGCAAGAAGCTCACCGCCCGCACCGCGCGCCAGCTCGCCGAGCGCGGCCTCAAGTTCCTGCGCATGCAGGACGAGGACCTGTTCGGCCAGTATGTCGCGACCGATCTCTACAACCCGCAGACCGGCGAGATCTTCGCCGAGGCGGGCGACGAGATCACCGCCAAGAACCTGCAGCTCCTGCTCGACGCCGGCTTCGACGAGCTGCCGATCCTCGACATCGACCACGTCAACATCGGCCCCTACATCCGCAACACGCTGCATGTGGACAAGAACAGCACGCGCGAGGAGGCGCTGTTCGACATCTACCGCGTGATGCGCCCGGGCGAGCCGCCGACGATCGAATCGGCCGAGGCCATGTTCCATTCGCTGTTCTTCGATCCCGAACGCTACGATCTTTCGGCGGTCGGCCGCGTCAAGATGAACATGCGCATGGACCTTGACGCCGCCGACACCGTGCGCACGCTGCGCAAGGACGACATCGTCGCGGTGATGCGCGCGCTCGTCGACCTGCGCGACGGCCGCGGCGAAATCGACGACATCGACCATCTCGGCAACCGCCGCGTGCGCTCGGTCGGCGAGCTCATGGAGAACCAGTATCGCCTGGGCCTCCTGCGCATGGAGCGCGCCATCAAGGAGCGCATGTCCTCGGTCGACATCGACACGGTGATGCCGCAGGACCTCATCAACGCCAAGCCCGCGGCGGCCTCGGTGCGCGAGTTCTTCGGCTCCTCGCAGCTGTCGCAGTTCATGGACCAGACCAATCCGCTGTCGGAGATCACCCACAAGCGCCGCCTCTCGGCGCTTGGCCCGGGCGGCCTGACGCGCGAGCGCGCCGGCTTCGAGGTGCGCGACGTGCATCCGACGCATTACGGCCGCATCTGCCCGATCGAGACGCCGGAAGGCCCGAACATCGGCCTCATCAACTCGCTCGCCACCTTCGCGCGCGTCAACAAATACGGCTTCATTGAAGCGCCCTACCGCCGCGTGCGCGACAACAGGGTGACCGACGAGGTCGTCTATCTGTCGGCGATGGAGGAGAGCAAATATTACGTCGCCCAGGCCAACGCGCCGCTCGACGGCGAGGCCCGGCTCTCCGAGGATCTCGTCGTCTGCCGTCACGCCGGCGACGTGGTGATGGTGCCGCGCGAGCGCGTCGACTTCATGGACGTGTCGCCGAAGCAGCTCGTCTCGGTCGCCGCGGCGCTGATCCCGTTCCTTGAGAACGACGACGCCAACCGCGCGCTGATGGGCTCCAACATGCAGCGCCAGGCGGTGCCGCTGGTGCGCGCCGACGCGCCGCTCGTCGGCACCGGCATGGAGTCGGTGGTGGCGCGCGATTCGGGCGCGGCCATCGCCGCGCGCCGCACGGGCTACGTCGACCAGCTCGACGCGACCCGCATCGTCGTGCGCGCGACGGAGGA
>NZ_JBGAHM010000069.1:0-2778 GCF_044226135.1 Methylocella sp.
CGGGCTCGGCTGCGAGGCGGCCCAGATCTTCTCCGCCATGTTCGAGGCCGGAACGCATCAGGACCTGCGTCGCCTGCCGGAGCTGTTCTGCGGCTTCAGCCGCAAGCCGCATCGCGGCCCGACCGCCTATCCTGTCGCCTGCGCGCCGCAGGCCTGGGCGGCGGCGACGCCCTTCGCCCTGCTGCAGGCCTCGCTCGGGATGAGTCTTTCTTTTGCGGAAAAGGCGATTCGCTTCGTCGACCCGCTGTTGCCGGCCTTCCTTGATTCGGTCACCTTATCGCGGGTCACGCTCGGCGAGGCGCAGGTGAAGCTGAAGCTTCAGCGTCATGGCGACGACGCGACGGTCAATCTTCTCGCGCGCACGGGCGAGGCCAAGGTCATGCTTTTGAAATGAGGCCGGCGCCGGGCAGGCGCGGACCATAACGCCTGAGGCCGCGGCGCGGCGACGCAAGCGCCAGAAACAAAGAAGGCGTATGGGCATGAAGCCCATACGCCTTTCGCGTCTGAGGAGGAGTCCGGCTCAGCCCCCGCTCGGCCGGGACTCAGGCGCGTGAACGGATCAGTATTTGGCGACGACCGGGGCGACCGGGGCGGCCGGCCCGCCGAAGCGGAAGGTGACGCCGCCGCCGAACAGCCAGGGGCTGAGGGTGGCGCGGCCGATGATGTTCGTGCTCCCGGGAACGATGGTGCCGGTGACGCGCGGGTTCATCATGATCTTCTTGACGTCGAGGTTGACGCCCCACTGGTCGTTGATCATGTAGTCGACGCCGATTTGGCCCGCGACGCCCCAGGAGTCGCCGACGGTCACGGTGTTGAGCACGTAATAGTCGGGCTTGGTCGAGAAGAAGTGCGTGTAGTTCACGCCGACGCCGACATAAGGCTGGATCTGGCCGAAATTGGTCCAGTGGTACTGCAGCAGCACCGTCGGCGGAAACAGCCAGGTGTTGGCGACGCGCTGGCCGTCGAGGCCGCCGCCGCTCAGATAGACGTTATGACGGGACACGCAGCAGATGGCTTCGACGGCGAAGTTCGGCGTGAAGAAATAGGTCAGGTCGACTTCGGGAATGACCGCGGTCGAGGCGCTGAAGCCGTTCGACACGAAGGCGTTGCCCTGCACGGTGTAGAGCGAGCCGCCGGTGTCCGGCACGACGCCGACGGCGCGCAGGCGGATCTGGAACGGGTGGAACGGCGCGGCCGGCGGCGCCGGCTCGATGGCGGGAACGTCGGCGGCTGCGGCGGCGCCCGCCATCGAGCCGAGCATGAGCGCGGCCAGCGCGCAGCGAACAAACCTGAACATAAAGCCCCCCAAGGGAATTGGCGCGACGATCGCTGGCCGAAATGGCGCGTCATCAGCCTGACGACCATGTGATCTCGCCCTCACCATAAGTTTGATCCCCCTCAATTCGCCAGATGGGTTTCAGCTTCTGTTAAGACCTGTTGTAACGCGGCAACGGATGCGGGCGCCTGCGCCTTGTTCACGACGCTTCCCTCGCGGGCGGCGGCGCTTTAAGCTTGGGCCATGACGGCCGGAGCCGAAATCCTCAACGAGAAGCCCGCCCAGCGCGACGCGAGGTCAAGCGCGCTCGTCGACGCGCTCGGGCGCCGCTCGATCGTGCTCGTCGGCTTCATGGGCTGCGGCAAATCCTCGTCGGGGCGGCGGCTCGCGCAGCGCCTCGGCCTGCCGTTCGTCGACGCCGACGCCGAGATCGAGGCGGCGGCCGGCATGACCGTCTCCGAGATCTTCGCCAAGCATGGCGAGGCGAGCTTCCGCGACGGCGAGCGCCGCGTCATGGCGCGTCTGCTCGAAACCGGGCCGCGCGTGATCGCGACCGGCGGCGGGGCCTTCCTCAACGAGGAGACGCGGGCGCGCATCGGCGCGCGCGGCGTCTCCGTCTGGCTCAAGGCGGACCCCGACGTGCTGTGGCGGCGCGTGCGCAAGCGCTCGCACCGGCCGCTGCTGCAAAGCCCCGATCCCGAGAAGACCTTGCGCACGCTGCTGGCGCAGCGTTATCCCCATTATGCGCGCGCCGACGTCACCGTCGTCTCGCGCGACGGGCCGCATGAGGCGGCCGTCGAGGACATCGTCTCGGCGGTCGAATTCCACCTGCGCTTCTCGCCCGAGCTTCCACGCCTTAAAGCCGAGCCCATGACCACAACCGACCTCGACGCGGCCGCAGGCGCCGCCCAAGAGCGGCCGACGGCGCAGTCCGCCTGCGTGCGCGTCGATCTTGGCGCGCGCTCCTATGACATCCTGATCGGCCCGGGCCTTCTCGCCGAGGCCGGAAGCTGCCTCGCGCGCCTCGCGCCGGGCGCGGCCTGCGCCGTCGTCGTCGACGAGAACGTCGCGCAGGCGCATCTGCCGGCGCTCGAGCGCTCGCTGCGCGCGGCCGGGCTGCGTCACGCCGTCGTGCGCGTCGCGCCCGGGGAAGGCTCGAAATCCTTCGCGACCTATGAGCGCGTCTGCGACGAGATCATCGCGGCGAAGCTCGAGCGCGGCGACCTTGTGGTCGCCCTTGGCGGCGGCGTCGTCGGCGACCTCGCGGGCTTCGCGGCGGCGAGCGTGCGCCGCGGCATGGGCTTCGCGCAGATCCCGACGAGCCTTCTGGCGCAGGTCGATTCCTCCGTCGGCGGCAAGACCGGCATCAACTCGCCGCGCGGCAAGAATCTGATCGGCGCCTTCCACCAGCCCTCGATCGTGCTCGCCGACGCCGACGTCCTCGCGACGCTGCCGGCGCGCGAATTCCGCGCGGGCTACGCCGAGGTCGCCAAATACGGCCT